>JAYSVL010000572.1:0-10072 GCA_043718595.1 Gemmatimonadaceae bacterium | reverse complement strand
CACCTACATCCACCAAACGGCCAACTGGCCGACGTTCACATGGGACAGCGAACTGCTCGCCGGCCCACTGATTGCCGTGCGACACAAGCAGGGTCGGCTGCTCGGACGCATGGAATCGCTCGGATTCGACCTGCAAGTGGAAGCGAGCCTCGCCGTGCTCACGAGCGATGTCGTCACGTCATCCGCCATTGAAGGCGAGAACCTGAACCCTGATGAGGTCAGGTCCTCGATTGCGCGCAGGCTTGGGCTGGACGTGGCTGGGCTGCCGACGGCGAGCCAAAATGTCGAGGGCGTTGTGGAAATGATGCTCGACGGCACCCGGCGCTTCGACTCGCGGCTCACCAAGAAGCGCCTTTTCGATTGGCACGCCGCCCTTTTCCCAACCGGACGCAGCGGCATGATGTTCATCGCAGTCGGGGCGTGGCGTTCCGACCACTCGGGTCCGATGCAAGTTGTCTCCGGAGGGATGGGCCACGAGAAGGTGCATTTCGAAGCGCCTGACGCGGTCCGTCTCGAAATGGAAATGGCCCGCTTCATCGAGTGGTTCAACGCGCCAACAACGCTTGACCCGGTCATGAAAGCCGGGATCGCGCACTTCTGGTTCGTCACGATCCACCCGTTTGAGGATGGGAACGGACGCATTGGCCGAGCGATTGCGGACATGGCGCTCGCGCGCGCCGACGGGACGAAAGACCGCTCCTACAGCATGTCGTCGCGGATCGCGGCGGAGCGCACGCAATACTACTTGGAGCTGGAGTCTGCTCAGCGCGGTGACGTGAATATCACGCGCTGGTTGCATTGGTTCCTCGGCTGCCTGGATCGCGCCATCACCGACGCCGACACAACACTCGGCACTGTGTTGAGCAAGGCCCGGTTCTGGCAACACATCGAGCGCCGCCCGGTAAATAGCAGACAGCGCATGGTCGTCAATCGAATGCTCAACGACTTCGAGGGAATACTCACGACATCGAAGTACGCAAAACTGGCGAAGTGTTCGAGTGATACCGCCCTTCGCGATATTCAAGAATTGCTTGAGCGCCGCATTTTGATACGAAACAAGGGCGGTGGCCGCAGCACGAGTTATCTGCTTGGCGAAGCGGAGAACATTGCAGACTGAAAGGGTTGAAGGTCGACGAGTACCTCGCGTGCACGCGCGACGACAAGCGCCTGCATGCTATTCAGTGCGACGCGCGATCGCCGCTTGCACCGCCGCAAGTAAATCCAGTCGTCCATACCCCATGTACTCATTGTGCCCATTGGCATCGTACTCCACCGTCGACACCTTCTCCGCAGTCGCTTTCAACACATCGACAACCTCCGCACCACTGAGCGCGGGATTCGCCGCGATCACCAACGCCGCAGCACCAGCCACAATCGCCGCCGCAGCAGAGGTGCCAACAAACGCATCATCGTAGTCACCCGCTCGGCCCGACAGCGTATTGAATCCGCCTGCGTCGGTGATATCGGTCGTGCGTGTGCGAATGCCAGGGGCCGCGATGCCAACTTCGCGACCATGATTGGTGCCCCAGCCGCGTAAGCCGTCGCTACTGAACGGAGTCTTGGGCTCGTCACGCATGTTGCTCGCCGACACTGCGAGCACGCCGGTAACGTTCGCGGGAAACGCCACGCTCGTGTTGTCGTTACCCGCCGCCGCGACCACCACACATCCTTTCCCGCTCCGACCCATGGTCAGCGCGCGGCCTAAGGCGTTCGTGATATGTTGCGACGAATCCGTGTAACTCCAGCTATTGCTCAACACATCGGCACCGTTCTGCCACGCCCAGTCGATGCCACGCGCCACCTGCACACTCGTCGTTTCCCAATACGACTCACGACCGCGCGCACTGGTTGATGCCACGCGCACCGCGAGTAAGCCGCACCCCGCCGCAACACCACGAATACGTGCGGTGTTATTCACCGCTGCGGCCGCCAGCCCGGCGCATGCAGTACCGTGGCCGTCCCATTCATTCGGCTCCTGCACATGATCATGGTCAAGCGCGTCGTAAGCGCCAACAACCGCGTCGGCCAAATCGGGATGGCGCGTGTCCACACCAACGTCGAGCACCGCAATGCGCACAGGATCAAGTGCAGCAACGTCGAGCAACTCGTGTGCATCGATCGCGCGAGTTTTCGCCAACGCAGCGGGTAATGCGCTGTCGTCATCCACCGATTGCATGGGTGACTCGACCATGCGTTGTCCGAGCGGCGCGCTGAGCGCATAGTCAGGCTCCGCGTAGTCCACGCCCTCGAGCGACCGAAACATCTGGCTCGTCAGAAACGGATCTTCATGCGCTGGAATACGCACGACACATTCACGGAACGCGTTCACATACACCACTTCGTAGCCGAGCTGGCAGAGCGTGCCTTGCGCGTCATGCACGCCCTCGGCGAAGCCAACGATAACCCGTTCGCTCGCGACGGCGCGCACCGCGCCGAGACACACAACAGTGGCCGCGCGCTCCTCAGAACGCGCGGCCACCGTCGCCGAATAACGCGTCAGCTCAGACCGTTGATCGTTGCTAACGGACGTCATAGGCCCAACTGTAGGGCGCACGGCACCGGGCTACAGGTCCCACACGGCACAGAAGCAGTCACCATTTTCAGCGCTCAAACCACGTGCTACCGGCTCGTCGCGGTAGTACTCCGGTGCGGGAAGGTCGTGACCGTCTCGCCACGTCACCCAGTCGAGTCCCCTTCCAGTAAGGCACCAGTACAGCCATTTGAAGTCTTGATCAATGCGCCGTTTGGTCGCGTGTGGCTCACCCTTCGCGGGTCCACGCATGAAGGCGTCACGGGTGGCGGGCCGCTCACTCTCGAAGTTGTACACGAACACGTCCCCACACCGTGCTAAAGATACGTCGATCGCTGGCATTCCCTCAAACCGCGGCGTGAGGCGGAGCGTCACCGCGTCCGACGCAGTCCATTTCACAAACAATGGAATCTTTCGTTCCTTGAGCTTGGGTGAAAACGCTGTACACGGAAAGTTGTACAGCATGTCAGAACTGCCTTCAAAGGACAGCGTGCCGCCACTGAAGGTGATGGCCGATTTCACGTTCGTGCTTCCCGCCGATACTGGCATGAGCTCTGGCGGTTTCGCGCCCTTTAGCAGGCTACTGAGCGAAATCAGCTCCGAAATGCCACCGGCCGCAGTCTCGCCTCCGGCCGCGCATGTGAACGCCGCGTTGTAGTTCTCCAAACTCCAACTGCTGCCAGTTTCGCGAACCAAACCGGCGAGATGTGGCACACAGTTCGGGTTGTCTCCAAGATCGCCGGCAAAACGATCGCGAATCGGCGCGGCTGGCAGCAGGACGTCACGCAACACGAGTTTCCCGCCCACCTTTTTGCGCGTGAACAACATCGGTCCACGGAACCACACGGAGATAGCCATTGCTCGAACGGTTAGAGGATGAGACTGCTACACTTCGCACATATTGAGTGACGCGGAACACACATTTCTCACCGTCGCTCAAAACGAAACGCGCTCCAGTACTTCGGGTGTCGAGTGCGCGCGTCGCCGCCAATCAATGCCAGTTGTGCTCTGCGCAATGCGTCGCTCGGCGACGCCCCCTCGCGAAGCGACCGATGAAACGTCGTCATGAGTTCCGTCGTCGCCGCGTCATCCGCCTCCCACAAGCTGCTCACCACACCATGTGCACCGGCCGTAAAAAACGCGTCCGCCAAACTATTCTGCGTTTGAGCGCGGGTGCCGACCTCCGCCTGCGTGGTGCCACACGATGATAACACGACGAGTTGCAGTTGTCGGAGATCCAGCGCCGCGATTTCGGCGGCCGTCAACACATTGGCAGGTAGGCCGCCCGCTACCTTGGCGAGCACCAAGTGCGAAAACGCCGGATTGCGCGCCACCAATTGTGCATGTCCGCCAAAGTGAAACAGTGCCGCCGAGCGAAGGGCCGAGAGCAACTCCGGTTTGGTGGCGCGTGCGCCATCCAGTCGTCGCACATCGTCATAACCTTCGGAGACACGTCGCGCCTCTTCGTCCGCGCCAGTGAGCGCCGCGAGGTTCGGAAACATCGCGGCATCGAATGCCGGATTGCCGATGAACACGCTGCGCTCGGAACGACGAGACAACGGCTGATCGCTTTCGGAGAGCGACGAGTGCACGATGGCTGCTTGTTCGATCAGATACCGACCGTCGCGTCGCTGCAAGGCAGCGAACGGTACGCGCTCCAGCACTCCATCGGTCATCACAATCACGCTGTCGACCCGATCCAGCAGCGATTCCACCGGTTCGAGCAGCAGCGACGAGAGCGCCCGCGACGCGCCGGCCGCGCTATCACCACGACGTGTTGACGCGTCGAACGCGTCAACCAAACGCGTCAGCGAGTCAGCCGCAATCGTGCTCTTGGTCGCACGAATCGCACCTCGTTGCACCACCCACGATATAATGGCATCACTCGTGACCGAGTGGGCAAGGATGACGTTCCGGTCGGACGTAGCGGGAAGTGCATCGCGACGATGCCCACGCCCACGCTCTGCTAGCAGAAATGCACCGAGCGTATCGTGGCGAGTCAGCTGCACCATCATCAACGTGCCGTACAGGCTACGACGTGATTGCGCGAGCGTACGCCGATCAGCGGCGGTTGCCTTGGCTGTCATTTGTTCTTCAGTAACGAGCGCCGCTTCCGTAAGGTCGCGCACCGCTTCCGCTGTATCGCCGCGGGCTAGCCTGAGCATCGCCGCACGCACCAAGGGATCAGGAAGACTGACCCGCAAGTCTCGCGCGCGAAAGTACTCGGCTGCGCTGTCCCACAGCGGCACGGCGCGCTGGGGCATCGACTTGGACAGCGCCGTCGCTTCAATGCGCCATCGTTCCATGTGGAGCCGGGCACGCATGGTCGTGTCCGTGATGCGATTAGCGGCCATCGTGGCTCTGGCAAACAACTGCCGGGCGCGCGCGGTGTCTCCAAACGCATACTCCGCCGCAGTAAGGCGGGTCAGTGACTCGGCGTGGTCCGGCAACCGTTCTGACGACTCTGCCGACTGTACAGCTTCCCGGAGCACGGCGAGTGCTGCGCGATCTAACCCGACGTTGTGCAAGTCCCCGCCGAAAGACAGCATCGTACCGGCCCGCAGCGCCGCGTCGCGACGTTTCGCAAACAACGCGAGGGCGCCGACTTTGGCGTTCAAGGCGTCCCGATCACGTCCCAGCTGAAACAGCGCTTCCGCTCGCTGGGCTTGCATGGAGCCACTATTTGCCCCCTCTCCTAGCGTGTCGAAGAGTGTTTTTGCGCGGGCGAATTCGTCGATGGCGACACTCGGGCGTCCACGTTTGCCGTGTGACAGCGCGATCCCCCAGACGACACGTGCCTCGAGACCAATGTCATGGCGCCGGATCGCACGCCGTTGGAGCAGCGGGTAGCTGGAATCGGCGACGGCGTAGTTCGCAACCAACATCTCTGCGGTGACGAGTTGCAGCAGGTCCCAGTCAGTGATCGCCGGTGCACCAGAGCGTTGTAGTATCGGAAGTGCGGCGCGCAACGGCGGTATGCTCGCATTATATTTGCCGCTCCGAAACAGTCGCGCGCCGTCGGTAAACGCACGCAGCGCCAACGCGAGTACCGTGTCTGGTCGCGTGATGTCGCGAGCAAGATGGAGTACGGTGGAGTCACCGGAACGCTGCACAAGTGCGCTTCCAATCTCCAGCATGGTTGTGTGCGCGGCGTTCGCGCTGACCGAGTCGCGGTGAGACACCGCATTTGACCAGCGCTCTAACAGACTGTCAAGTGCGCGTTCGCGCGCGCTCTGCGGATCGGCTATCGAAGCAGCGGGTATGTCAGAAGCTGTGAGAGAAAACCGCATTGGCGTCTTGCCACGCCTGAGTCGTTCAATGTGCTGATTGATCTCCTGCAGCTCATCACTATCCGCTTGCGTAGCGAGCTCATCCCACGCTTTGCTGGCCATCTCATACAGATGCAACCGTTCGAGGATTAGCGCACGGTTAAACGCGATCACGCGCGATGTCGGATCAAGCTCGCGCGCCACTTCAATGGCATCAAGCGCGCGCACCAGCTCTAGCGCTTCGTTACGCCGCGCACTGCTCGCCAAAAGCGCAACGGCAATATCGTTCTGCAGGTTCGCACTCTTGTGCTCACTGGCATAACGCGTCAGCTCCTCGACGATGGTGCCGAGTCGTGCATCACTCGCCCCGGATGCGAGATCTACCAGCGCGCGTCCCCACGCTAGACGAGTACTGTCGGTGCTGCGGTCCGCACTGGCCTTGAGCTCTGGCAGCGAGAGTGTGTTTGCATCAAACATCTCGCAGGCAATGCTGGTACGGAGGGAGTCAGCGTTCGATGCAGCATGACACGTTTGCCAATCGCGCGCCACGCTCAACTGCGCTTCGAACGGGCGCACGCCGAGCAGCGGTTGCACCGTGCGTGCGTCGGGCGCGAATGCTCCGCCGCCGAGTGCGAGGGTAGCGAACGCGTCGCCGCAGCCGACCATCACGATCAGCGTAATACCGGTCGCGCAGTGAAGCAGCGATGCGCGCATGGATGTCACTGATCGCGTGGGTGTTGGTGAGGTGTTAATACGTCAGCACACGCAACACCGTAGCCGCGTGACGACCAATCGCGGACATGTCTCGCGGCTGGGAAGCGATCGCTGCACTGAGACTGTCCACAGCACCGTGCATCGTTGCGTCCATGAGCTTGTGCGCACGCAACGCGTCAAGATCACGCGCTCCGAACCGATCGAAGAAAACCAGTTGCTTGTTTTGTGCGGCGAGTCGCGCGAACTCCACGTACGCTGCGCTCCGGCTTAAGGCGGAATCGACGGAAACCAACGCGGACTGCGTTGCGAACTTCATCTCGTCGTCGCGTGCTTGTTGTGTGCGCGGCGCGGCGGGCGACAAAATGTCCGCTGCACGACTTTGTCCCGGCAAGTCGCGAATGAGTGCGGCGAGGGCGCGCTCTGTTGTGACCACGTCGTCCTGGCGGGTGCGGCCGAGCTCGAGCTGCGCCAGCAAGACACCAATGCGTGCAGCGCGGGCCCGGTCGGTGAGTGCACCACTTCCGCCACGCATTTCGGACCACGGCGTGTCTCCTCCGGTGTTGCTCGCGGCGCCGAGGCTCGCGACGTAACCGCTCAGTGGGTCCTGCGCGCTTGTGCGGCTGTTTGACTTGACCGAGACGAATACAAACGCCGCTGCAGCTGCCGCCGCCATTCCTCCCCAGATCCAAGTCGATCGTGTGCGACGCGCTGCCACGCGATCCGGCAGGTGGACGATGCTATCACCGGCACCGTTCGCGCGCAGCTCACCGGCAATGGCGATGGAGTCCACGAGTGCATCTATAGAATCCTGGTCAGCGAGCGCGAGCTGTTCGCGCACTGCTTGCGCCTGGGTCGCGTTCAGCCGCCCATCGATCAGCGCCGCCAGTTGTTCAGCGTCAGGAGTAGGTGGTGGTGTCACGGAACGTCTCTGAAAAAGTGCACGCGGCGAACGCGCGGAATGTGTACGGGCGAAAGTGAGGGCATGGTCTAGAGTGGGCCGCTGGCGAGTTCGCGCACGTAGTCGTGCGACACGCCAGAACGTTCAAGCGCGGACCGCAGCGTCCGCACCAGTTTCTCCATGCGTCGGTACAGCGGTTTTTGCGGCATGTCGAGTCCACGCGCGATGTCGGCAAGCGACATCCCTTCTATATAGTGCAAACGAACGAGCAGTCCGTCTTCGGCTGGCAGCGTAGTGAGCGCTTCACGCACGGCGTCACTGGCCAATTGCGCGCCACGTGTTGACTCCTCGGCGTCGACCAGCTGATCTGCACGTGCGGCGTCTGTCGCATCGGCCGGCAACAAGCCCGACGAGACCGGACGCAACGGACCCCGCCGAGGGAAGGTGGCCGCAAGTGCTGCGAGCCGTCGATCGGTGAGTTCGGTCACGCCCAACGTGCGCAAATGTTCTGCGGCTTGCCGAATAGAGAGTCCATCGCGACCTGTCAGTGTTTCGAGCCGCACGGCGAGCGAGCCTAAGCGTTTTGCCGCGGCTGAGGGGCGCCACCGTCCCATTTCGGCGACCCGGTACTCGCGATACAGCATCGACAGTACAACTGTTAGATAGGTCGCGATTGAAGATTCCCCACGAAATTTTGCGAGAATCGCATAATTGTCTTCGATGAGCCGCATTTTGGCCCAGCTGGCGAACTCTTCGGCGTCGGCGGGCTGGAGCAAATGCCTGCGCGCGAGCAGTCCGAGGATCTTGTCGATCGTCGGCAGGTTGGTGAGGAATTGCGCTTCGAGATCGCTGGCGGGCATGCGGGGCGGATGGCGGGCGGGGCCCTGCGTCGGGTTGCGCGAATATGTGGTTCGGGCGTCACAAGCACAAATACGGCAATGGGTTGCGGGAGCGTTGCGGCGCGGTGGGGCCGTGCGCGACGTGCGGATGGTTGAACGGGCAGGCGGCACGGCGCCCCCCGGGGAATTCTCCGCAGCGCACCACTCTATAAGCCCGGTGGAAATCCACAAATTCTTTCCGGAGAGCCCTATGAACACCCTTTGCAAGTTGTACCTGAGGGCGCGCAAGTCTTTCGTCGCTGGCATGGCCGTGACCGCAATTGTTGGGATACCGCTTCGCGCTCAGCTAACCGTCTATTCGAACTACGCGAGTTGGTCGGCGGCAGTAGGCTTGCCCATCACCACCGCAACGTTCGACGCGGCGTCCGGCGGGCCTTTCGTCGCCGGGTACACCGAAGCGGGTGTGCTCTTTCGTGGACTCAGTGCCGGCCCCTACAACGGGTATCTCTATCCGACTCACGGCGGCTACTGTGCGCCCACCGGCTGTCTCGTCGGTCCGGCGACTGAAGCCGGGGCACTCGGCGCGACGGACGGCCGTATCCGTTCAACCACGCCAACATCGGTATTCGCCGCAGCCATGGATTACGGGACGTACCACTCTGGCGGTGACATTCCCATTTGGACCTTCTCAAACGGCTACTCCTATACCGGTGCCCCCGATTCTGGCGACGGCACGTTCATTGGGTTCATTTCGGACACACCGTTTGCCTTTGTGGACTTTCACATCTCGGTCGGGAGTTCGGGCGGTGACTTCACGGTGATGGACACTTTCTACTATCCGAGCAGTACGGTCCCAGAGCCAGCCACAGTCTCGCTGATTGCGGCAGGCCTTCTCGCGATCGTCGCCGCTAGACTGCGGCGGCCAGTTCGGCGCAGCTAGTGTTCTGCGTCAGAAGGTCGCGTGAAGATTAATGGCGGAAGCGAGTAGCACCGGACTCACCTGTGCAGAGCTTCCCAAAGGGAATTGGAAACACGGGACCATCTATCGAGATGGCCATGAATGGTCGCTTCAGATTCTTCCACCCAACGTCAAATGAACCGATTCGTGCACAGCGTAGCCCGTTTGCTCTCGGCCACCGTCGCGCTAGAACTAGCGCTCGCCGTGCCAGCCGTCGCGCAGCAGCCAACCGTCGTTCCGCCGCTCACACAAGCACTCGGTGTCAGCCCGGATGTCACAGTGGGCACGCTCGCCAATGGGCTCAAGTACTACATCCGAAAAAACGTCGAGCCCGCAAAACGCGCCGAACTGCGTTTGGTGGTGAACGCCGGTTCGGTGCTCGAAGACGACGATCAGTTGGGTTATGCGCACTTCATTGAGCACATGGCCTTCAACGGAACGGCGCACTTCAAGAAGAACGATCTCGTCAAGTATCTCGAATCCATTGGCGTCAAGTTCGGTGCCGACCTGAACGCGTACACCACGGTCGACGAAACGGTCTACATGCTCACTGTCCCCACGGACACCGCGCGACTTGTCGAGACGGCGTTCACAATTCTTGAAGACTGGGCGCACGGTGTGACGTTCGACTCGGCCGAAGTGGTCAATGAGCGCGGCGTGATTCTGGAAGAGTGGCGCAGTCACTTGGGCGCTGACGAGCGGATGAGGCGCGCGTTATTGCCAATTCTACTCAAGGACTCACGCTACGCGCTGCGATCGCCGATCGGCAACGACGCCAGCATTACGAAGGCGCGGCCGTCTGTGTTGCGCCGGTTCTATCGCGATTGGTATCGTCCGGACTTGATGGCCGTGGTGGCGGTCGGT
>JAYSVL010000571.1:0-3302 GCA_043718595.1 Gemmatimonadaceae bacterium | reverse complement strand
GTCAAGGCGGTGGCCGCCGCAGCGAGCGTGTCCTTCGCGGCCCCTGCTTGTGAAGCACGTCGCTTACCTTTCGACGGCGCGCATTTGGAAGGGAGCTTGGCATCCGTGGTACGCCAACGGTTCTGCTAAACGGACGTATGCTGGCTTCACTCCCAGCCGCACACGAAGTTGACTCTGTGATGGTGGCGGCCAATCGTGATAGACCGTAAGGCGCAAGGGACACTCCTCACGTTGGCTTTCCTGTGCATGGACATGCCCGCCGCAACTGTTCGCTCAAAGTGGCGCAATTACTGGTCAGGTTCTGAGCGACAACAGGCCGGAACGCCTGATCGCCGATGCTTACTTGAGCTGCGATCCCGTGGACTCGCCACGCGCAGTGATAGTGCTGGGCGTTTTCGCCTGAACGGCATCCCTCCCGGAGCGCACGTAGTTGTGGTCCGCGCCCTCGGCTTTGATTCGCTCGTTGCCAATCTCCGCGTCGCCCAGGGCGAGGTGCTCGATCTCGATTTCCTCCTGACGCGTTCCGCGCAGTCACTGGCACCGGTGAAAGTGGAAGCTGACGGAGGCCTCGAACGGATGCGACTTGCGGAGTTCGACGAGCGGCGCGTGATAGGCTTCGGACGATTCATCGACCGCTCCGTTTTCGAGGCAAATTCCGAGAGTCAGGTTGACCGGGTGCTCCTCAGCCGAATTCCAGGGCTGCGGACGAATCGTGTGAGCGGAAAACTGGTCCTCGCATCACAGCGTGACGCGAAGCTCTGCTACGCGCAAGTCATTGTGAACGGCATCTCCGCGTTCAATGGTGTGCCCAATGGGAGCCCCGACGCGAAAAGAGCGCGGGAAATGATGCTTTTGACGTGAACACCCTTCGAGCAGACGAGATCATTGGCTTCGAATGGCATAACCCGTCGTCAACCCCACCCAAACACAACGGAACTGGCAGTGGCGGAGACGGCTCGTTCTGCGGTACGACGATCTTCTGGACGAAGTAGCCGATACCGCACCGGTTCTAATCGCGAAGTCGGTCACCGCAAGATGCGTAGTTCCCAAACAGGTCGAGTAATCGGTTCGATTGCAGGGCACTCGCGCTGCGGACCCCGTCTCACTGTTGACCTCGCGTGCTGCAGTTACGGTGGCAATCTGCCTCTAGGCGACTCGAACAGCTGCTTCTCTGGTGCTTCATCAATGCGTCGCGGAGCGGGCGGCGGTGTTGCGCCTCTCGCAGCCATTGGCGTTAACCACGACGACAACCACCAGTGCAATCGCTCGTCCTGATGCAGCAGCAGAAAGCGTGGTCCCGCTCCGGTCATCGCCGATGCAGTGAACGGCAACATCGCGCTTTGCAGATACTCGCCTCGCTCGTCGTAGTAGTCGATGATGCGCCCTTGTCTGTCTGACACGACACCAACCAGCACCACGTAGCCACCATCGACGACCGCCGCGTCGACAATGAACGGCTGCAACACTCGCGTACTGTCGCGCGCTGCATCGGGGCGCGTCGAACCACTGTCGATGGTCGCCGTGGCCGGTCCTCCCGGCGGCGTTAGCAACGCGAGTCGCGGCGTTGCGAGTCGGGTTCGGGCGCCCGCGCTCGACTCGGCCGGTGCACTGACCACCGTCACCTCGCGTTCGGCAAGCAGTAGACAGCGACGCGCGTCACTGGTCCCAAAGCGCAAACGCGGCACCGGCGCACCGGTGATACGATGTCGTCCAATCAACGCGTCGTCACTTGCCTTCCCTGTGAGCGTGAACGCCTCAAGCGCGCGCCGGTCGCCCAGCTGTCGCACATGCATCAGCGTCGCTGGCGCAATCGTGCAGACACGCCCGCTGCCCCCGCGCAACAAGGGGAATTCGCGGCGGAACATGAAACCACCGATCGTCTCGCGAATCAGTGCACTGCTGGCGCTATCAATCACGTCGATGTGCCCGTCGTCCGTCACGTGCGTCACGTCGGTGGGAGCGAGCAAGTCGCGCGGCACGTCCGCGTTGAGCACCGAGTCAATGCGGACGGGGCGCGACGACAGCAGCATCCCGTGTCGATTGAGTTCGAACACCGAAATGCGGGCCGGGAACGATTGCAGCAAACCCACAGCGGTACGGCTTGCGCGAAAGACACTGGGCACCATGGTGCTGTCGGTGTCCTTCGTGATGTCGCTGCGCCACTCCTCCCGTTTCGCCGGATACACAGTGCGCGCCGCCATCGCCGCACGAAGTGCTGGCGGTGTTTCGTCGGTCGCCTTGGATGATCGCTCGCAGGCAACAAGCCCCGCTGCCAGGGCGAACGTTGCGGCTCGCCAAGCGACTACATGGCGAACTACTTGCCGCACACGTTCCAGCGCACCACGGTCTCGTCGTTACAGCGATAGGCACAGAAACCGCAGCCCGAACCGGCGAAGTTGGCGCACGCTCCATACCCAGGCACACGCGCGAACCGCGGGCAGTCTGCTCGTGGCTGGGTCTTGGACGACGTCGGCGCGAGCAACACCAACAACGTCAGCGCGGTGAGTCGGATGCGGTGGCGCGACGCGGCCGTAAAACGAGTATGAGTAGTCATCGCATGGAAGTATCCCGCGCCCCGTCGCTCGGCAAGAGCCAGGCGCTTCAGTTCGCAGCCGAGGTACGACCGCGCACCCCGGCAATCGGAGGATCGCCGGACGAACGGGTGTCTCGCGCTCGCGCAAACCCATCGTGACTTCCCGTATCGTTCCCGCGACACCCTAGAGTTGGGCTCTACCTCGTCCGTTCCGCGCCTTGCGCTGTCTCGCCACCTCACGCCGCAAAACAGTAGAACAGTCCGTTGCCACCAGTCGCGCGCAAGTTCGTCAGGCTGCATCCACTCGATGCGTGCGCCGAGTTCCATGACGTCGGATTGGCGCCACCGCCTTGTCGATCGTGATGGCCGAGCTGCGCTGCGCCGGTCAAGCTGCTCGTCCAATTGTCGCAGGTTGCGCCTGCCGACAAACGCCCATCAATCGTCGATCCCGTCAGGATGTCGTGGTAGTTCGGCGAGTCGGTGCGTCCGTTCATAACCTGACCCGTCTCCGTCAGGCTGTTCTCCTTACTCAGCTTGTTGTTGTCGCTGTGCAAGTCGGCGACGTTCTGCGCAACGAGCACGAGTTTTTGATTGTGCCAGGGCCCGGAACCAATCCGATCGCGTGCGTCGACGGCTGCCTGCCCGGCCGCGGCGCTGGCACTCAGGTAAGCGCGCCAGGTAAGCCCGCGCGCTCCGGAGGCGTCGGCCAGTGTTTGGCAATGGCGATCGGCACCTGCAAGGCCGTCGAGGTTGGCGCCGTTTCCAAGAC
>JAYSVL010000058.1:0-8085 GCA_043718595.1 Gemmatimonadaceae bacterium | reverse complement strand
GCCGAGTCGGGTGCGAACGCCACAAACGATCGACGCGCAGCGGAGGCGGCGCCATACGCGAGTCCGTGCGTGGCAAAGTGAATGAGCGGTGCGTTGCTCATGCGCGCGCGAACCGCTGTTTCCGTCGCCGCCTTGCCGGTGAGCACCTGCGCACCGAGCTGCGTGGCGATGGTGCGGGCTTCGGCCTCTGCACCGGGAAGCGGTTGCAACTTGGCGCGGTTGGTCCAGCGACCGCTGTACACGTACGGCATGCTGGGATTGCCCACGACCAACGCCGCCGTTGCTACGGTTGTTGCAGGAACTGCAGCAGCGGTCGGAGTTGCGGCGGTTGAGCGTGTCGCGCGCCATGCATTGCGTGCCGCCGCTGTACGCAGCGCTGGTGTAACGGCAACCACCGATCGTGACTCGCTGGCCCGGAGCGCGGCGAATGAGGGCGCAAAGCGCAGCGGGTTCCGGCTGCCGAGTGTCACGACGCTGTCCCGCGCGGCAGCGACTCGCGATGACGATTTGCTTTTCGCACGCGCCGACGTGTCGCCCTTGGTAGTGAGCGCCGCAAACGGCACCAACCCAATCGATCCGTGTGGTACAATCACGATCGGCGTGCCGGCGGGCACCTTTGTGCCCAAGTCTGCTGGTAGCAACAGACTGGCGAGGCGTTTCCAGTCGTCGTCGGCATTGCCACGAACGGTTGTCGAGTCGGACGATAGTGCCAATTCATCGGGATCGAGCCGCGCGCTGCGTGTCTCATCGCCGGCGAATGATCGACGTGACGAGCGCACAAGTCGATTGAGTTCGGCGTCCGTAATCGCGACTGGTGTTTGCAGCTCCAGTGTTCCGCTGGGCGTGAGTAGCCACGTGAACAGCGTATCGCCAGCGATGAGATACGTCAGCGCTGCCACGTGCTTCGTGCGCAGCGGCGACAGCAGGCTGTCGGTCTCGATGGCGAGGTCACTTCCCGTCGTCGGGCGGTACTGCGCAAGTGCCGTCGCGCGGTTCGCCGACTGCAGACGCGTAAGCATATCGACGAGTGACTGCGCGCGCCCACGCTCTAGCGCTGCAAGTGCAGATGCCGCACTGCGCGGCGCCCCAACTTCACCAGACCGTCCAACCCACGCGCGCGCCCAGCCGCCAAACACGTCCACCTGTGCTTCGCCGAACGCGAGTTCGTTCTCTTCCCCACCGGCGCCCCGTCGTGCATTGTCAACCACCGCCGCAGCAGAGTCGTAGTAGGCGGTCGCACGCGACAGGTTGACTGCGCCGGGCGCTGTCCGGAACAACTCCGCCATTTCCGCGAGCGCTACACGCACGCCGCGGGCGAATCCTGCGGCCCGCATGACGGCCACTGCCTGTGAGTAGTAGACGCGAGCGGAATCGATGCGGCCTTGCGCGGCAAAACTGCGTCCGACTTCGGAAAGTGCGCGCCCTTCCGTTTGGCGATTGCGCACGGTTCGCGCCAACTCAACAGCGCGACGCGCGTAGACCAGCGCGGAATCCGGGTGACCAGTGAGCACAAATGCCCGCGCCAAGAGAAGCCGCGGTTCCGCTTCCCCCGATTTGCTTTGCGCGTTCACCTGGAGTGCAAGCGCATGCCGAAGCAGGGTAAACGTTGAATCGTCTGCGACAGTCTGCAAGCGGATAAATCCGAGGTTGGCCAGCGTCGTCGCTTCGCCGCCAACAGACTTGTTGGCGCGATAGAGCGCATATGATCGTTCGACATACGTCCGCGCCGAATCACGATGTCCGACGTAGAGATAGTTCTTGCCGATTGCGTTGAACGCGTAGGCCCGCCCGATTGGCGAATCCATCCCGTTCGCGATTTGCAGTGCGCGCCGAAAATAGACGAAGGACGAGTCTGCGTTGTCTGCGTAGGAGAAGGCGACCGCCATGGACTGCAGCGCCGTATTCATTGCGTCGCGCTGTCCGTCCGACTTGCTGATATCAAGCGCCGATCGATAGTGCACCAGCGCTGAGTCCATGAGTCCGAGCTCGCGGTAGACCTCGCCGAGACCCTGTAGTTCGCGGGCCTGAGGAGCGAGCTGTCCGGCGGCGCTGCTATAGACGTCGACCGCCATGCGTCGATGCGCCAATGCAGAGTCGACCCTGCCGATCGACAGCTCTACGCCAGCGAGTTGGGAAAGTGCGTTCGCGCGCGTTAATCCCGTTGAGGCTCGTACGAGTTGAGTGAATTGCACCAGTCCGGAGTCAACATCACCGCGCCGTAAATACACTCGGCCAATACCTTGTTGGGCAGTAGCTATCCACGTGCGAAGGTTTGGCCTGGTAGCCAACGACGACAGCTCTCGGAAGTACCACATGGCGCTGTCTGGCTGCTGCAATGCAAGGAAGTGGTTCCCCAGATCGGTGAGCATTCGCGCCCGATAGGCGGTCAGGGTACTGTCGCTGCCGACACTGTCGAGCACCTGCCGAAACCAAAACAACGCGGAGTCGCCGTTTTGGCGCGACTCATGGGCGTGGCCGAGCTCGTCCCACGCGTCCAACATGGTGCGGCGTACAGCTGGCGTGCGCTGAATTTTGCTCGCGCGGAAGGATCGCTCAACTTCGCGATGAAGCGCGATCGTCGAATCGGCGTAACCCAACTGCGTGAACCACTCGGACAACGCTCTCACCGCGGTCCTTTCGGCGCCAACGATTGCTTTTTCACGGGCCGTAGTGAGGGCGCGCTGCAGGTAGAACTGTGCCGAGTCTTGCTGCCCTTTCATGTTGTGCATTCGCGCCATGTAAAGCGCATTCGTTATCTGCACCGGTCGGTCGGCGCGTTTGGCGACTTCGTATGCTTTTCGATACCAGACCAGGGCAGAATCGAGGTTGTAAGTCGACCCCACGAGCCGGTCATGCGTGGCCGTAGAAAACGCAAGAGCAATTTGACTCAAGTCGAACAGCATCTGCGTTGTATCCGCGTATCGGGTCGACAGCGCGATGCCGCGGCGCCTGTAGGTGAGCGCCGAATCCACCCGACCACGCATGTGCCATACATTCGCGATGTTGCCGAATGCCCACCCGATCCTCAAACTGTCACCGACCAGACTGTACGCCGCGTTGCCGACATGAAAGTAGTAGAGTGCAGAATCGAGATTTGCTGGGTCTTTGCGAAAAACGGTATCGCGTGCTGCGCGGCTATAGAATGCGTAACCGTGACTGCTCAAGCTGCCTGCCTGTAGGCGGCGATCGGGTAGCAGCCGGAAGAGTTGAATACTTTCAGCACGGTATTTCGAGCTCGAGTCGACCGGTGCGCCTGTTCTTAGTAGACTATTTGAGAGCGTGCCGAGCACATCTGCCAGTTCAACAGAGTCAGTGTTTAATCGACGGAGCAGGCTGATCGCGCGACGCGCGTTCACGATAGCAGAGTCGAACTTATCCTGGCCGGAATGCGCGTTGGCGATACGCACTAACGAGCGCGCCTGCCCGCGTTCGTCGCCGCGCCGCGCGTAGCTTGCCAGCGCCAGCCGCGCAAACTTCATCGCCCTGACGACCGCACTGTCGTCCAGTGCCTCGTATTCAGCAGCAAAGGCCATGCGCTCGTAGATCTCCGCGCTATCTGGCTGCACGACTTGTGCGTGCGCGGCCGAAGCGGATACGCACGCGACCGTAAGCGCCGCGAACAGTCCCCGTCTGCCTCCGAATCTGAGCATTCCCGCCCCCGCAGGTAAAGTGTCGACCGGCACCTGACCGATATTCCCCGAATTGACTCGTTCGCTTGGGCTTCACCAGCGTCGTCGAGTTGCCCTTCGTGTGGCAATTGTACCGCCATCCGATCAAAGGCGCATCAAACGGTGGACAGATCTCTCCTGCGGAGTGTGCGCGCTTCGCTTGCGCTCGCTACAGGTCGACCAACGGCGCCCCACGGCCCTTTGGTGAACTGCAGTCGGCTGCGAGGGCTTCGAATTGCCGGGGCCGCACGTCACGAGATCAGGTCAGCGCTGAGCGCGCCAGAGCGTCACCGAACCAGCCGCCGCCGGGTTCCTCGCGATATCAGCGGCGGCTGCTCGATACACCTTTGCGATGAGCGGTGGTTCGTGCTGATTCAGGGAATGGGCGATTTTGTCGATCGAATTCACGAAACTGACGGCCAACTCCTGGAACGGAACCTTCCCACGAAGAATCAGAAGTGTTACCCGGGCGAAGATGACAGACGGTAGCTCATTCAGTTTGTAGCGGATGCGTTGGTCATGTGTGATTGCCACCCACCCGCGATTGCCAATCTCGGTCAGCCACCGCTCATCGGAACAGTCCTGCGCGAAGCGGTCGTCGTGGCGGTGAACAGTGATGCCGGCTGCAGACAGAATAGCCGGGAACTGCCGGCCGAGGTTGCGATCGGTGAAAAACTCATGCGTCAAGCGGCTCGCTCAATGAGCACCGCAGCGGACACTTCAGCGTCAGTGAGCGCATAGTCCATCGCGATATCCGCAACACGTTCGCCTGCGTCAATTCGATCGGCAATGACGCCGGTCGAAATGCCGCGCCGTAGAACGACGGGCCTGCCGAACGCAATGTTCGCGTCGATAGAAACGGTGGGCGCTGCATCCGTCGTGTCGCCTGGTATGAACGGAAACAGACGAACTGGAAACTGCCACCGGTCCCATTCAACACGCAGCAAGTGCGATTCGAACAGTTTGCGCATGGCGAGCTGGCCCGATGCAGTGAGATCGGTGAGCGCACCATAACGATCAAGAAACAGCCGACCGGCGTCGGTCTTGAGTTCAGGGCTGAGTAGCAGGCGGTCGATGCCAAGCTCTTTCTCCGCATAGCGCACGGCTTGGCGAACGGCCGGCAACGAGACCCCGTGGTCGGTACGCAGCGCGCGCAACACGTGCGCTTCCACGAGATTCCAGAAAGACAACGCCACCGGATCGCGACCAGCAGGGTGAATCACGCGCGATGATCCAGGGCTTCCGCCGCGCGACGGTCTCAGAGCGCCGGTGACACAGGTGCGAAGCGTCGCCGCGGGCAAGCGAAGATAGCGGGCAGCCTCTGGCACCAGATACGCCGGAGCTTCCCGTGAATCGCGTGGCTTGGTGGTCGAACGTTGGCTCGCAGTCTGCGTCATGCGTTTACGCTATCGCATACGCTCGTGGCCCGCCATGGCGGCACGAGATCGCTGCATTTGATCGGCATTTGATGCGGGAGCGCCAGAGTTGTGCGTAGCGGCGGAGGCACGCCATGCACATCACGAACCTCGGAGGACCTCGACCATGCGCAGAACCCGCACAGCTCGCACAACGTCGAAATACGGCAACACCAAGGGCCGTAGCCAGCGGCTCCCTGGCTATGCGGCTTGGCCGATCGGCGTTTGGCTGCTCTTTGCGGGCTGCTCCTTTTGTGGTAGGGGCGGACCGGCACTGCTGCCAACCGAAGGCACCGTGCGGCCAATGTTGAACCAGTCCGTGAACCAAGTGCTCAACAGCTCCGGTCTTCTACAGGCGTACCACGGCAGGGGCTGCGCTGAGTCGCGCAACGACGGTACACAGACCGTGATCCTGCTGAATGACAGCCTGACGTTGCCGCCGTACGTTGGTCAGGCGAGCGTGCTACTAAACGGCTGGGAAGTGTCCTTCCTAAACGGGGATCACAATGTAAAGGGCGTAGCGTTCGCCATCCGCGACATCGTGCTGCAGGACAATGCGAACAGCAATAAGACATTGAAGTGGCAGGTGGCGGCGGTGCTATCGGACAAAAAGTTCGATGACCCCTACCGCATGTGCTACACCTTCACTGCATTTGGATGGAGCACGGTCAACATCACGGCAGCGGTCGATCACGAGGACGTCGAGACAACCGAACAGATGAAGCGCGTTAACGTGGAGGTGGGAGACGCCACCACTGCACTGTACACCTTCCCCACGTTCCTGCGCTCGCGGTCGCGCGGCGAAAATACCACCGTGGCGGCGCTGCCTCGGGGTTTCGGAATGGCGTTCTACGCAAGCAGCGCATGTGATGAGGTGGACCACCACTTGATCCAGGCCGCATACCAAATGGGACACGGCGAAAACGTGATCGCGGCGGAGCCGTACTTCAAGGGATACGGAACGTTTACACCCGGCCTGCCAGCGCTCACCATGCGGGTGGACCCGGAGTATCTCAGCTGGCGGTCCCAATTCATCTTGAAGGACAACGATCTATGGCGGAGCGGCAGCTTTTCTGAGCTGGTCTCTGGCATCGGAGGCGCCGATGTAGAGATGATCGATCCGCCATACCATATTCAGCCTGTTGAGGATGCGGGTGTTTTTGTGAGCACGGTCGGGCACGCGACCATGAATACAGAAGAATACGTGGTGGAGAATGTACCGTTTGAATACGCGATCCCCGTGCTCACCGGATGGTCACTGAACTACCACGGTGACGATCAGCATGTGCTGAAAATGGGTGTTCACATCGATAGCTGGACGTATTCGAAAGAACCCGGCGCGCTTTCCGGAACCCTGCGCTACACGGTGTCGTCGTCGCTCCGTGACAATGACACGGAGGAGTCGACCGTGCGCACTACGAAGGTCTCCATCCTTGGCATTCGGCGCGCTGCGGGAGGCGGTGGCGCAAAGCCGCCGGGCAAACCGCCCAAGCCAACGGGCCTCGAGATAACCAAGGACAAACGGATGATCCGATAGTCGGACGCGCGCACCTCGGCTTTGTCGGCCATCGCTCGCGCGAGGCGCCGCAGGGCCAAGCTGAATCTCGCAATACTGATTGACAAACCCGCTTCGGCGCACATCGTTGGGGCGTGATCGCCCCGTCCCGCGACTTTGCGCAGCTCACAGCCGCTCTCGGCGACCGTTATGTCGTCGAGCGCGAGCTGGGGCACGGCGGCATGGCCACGGTGTATCTGGCACAGGACGTCAAACACGCGCGCCCCGTTGCGATCAAAGTGTTGCGTCCCGAACTCTACTCGGCGCAGTTCGCCGAGCGGTTTCTGGCGGAGATCCGTGTCACGGCGAGTTTGCAGCACCCGCACATTTTGCCCCTGTTTGATTCGGGCGCGAGCGGCGAGCTGCTTTACTACGTCATGCCGTGCGTCACCGGCGAGACGTTGCGCGAACGCCTAAAACGCGAGCCGCAGTTGCCCATCGCCGATGCAGTGCGCGTTGCTGGTGATGTGGCCGGTGCGCTCGACTATGCACATCGCCGCGGCGTGATTCACCGCGACATCAAGCCAGAGAACATTCTCTTTCACGATGGCGCCGCGCTGGTCGCCGACTTTGGCATTGCGTATTCGGTCGCTGCGCACACGGGCGGCGAGCGACTGACGGCCACCGGCATCTCGATTGGCACGCCGGCCTACATGAGCCCAGAGCAGGCGAGTGGTGAACGTGTGGTGAACGCGCGGAGCGACGTGTACGCGCTTGGCGCCGTGTTGTACGAAATGCTGGCTGGTACGCCGCCGCATACAGGAAGTTCGGCGCAGGCAATCATGGCGAAGGTGCTCACCACCGATCCCGCGCCGCTTGCAACCTTGCGCCGCGATGTGCCGCCGGGGGTCGTGACGGTGGTATCGCGAGCGCTCGCGCGGGAGCCAAGCGAACGGTGGGAGAGCGCGGCGGCACTGGCGCACGCGCTTCACGAACGGACGTCATCTGGGCAGTCCACACCGGTAACGCGGCACGGCTTGCGACGACGAACGCGCTGGTCGCTTGGTGCCGTGGCTGTTTTAGTTGCCGCCAGTGCTGGACTCGCGGCGTGGCGCTCTCGCGGAGGCGTAGGGGTAGACGCCGCACCGACGGTAACGAGCAAACGGCAAGTGACGTTCAACGGCAGCGTGGAGAATGTCGCGCTGTCCCCAGACGGTCGGTTCCTTGTGTACGCAGCGCACGGTGAAGACAGTCTGTTTGTGTTTTCACAGGATCTCGATGGCGGTGGAAACGCAATCCGATTAGCAGCGCTCGCCAATGCGGACGTCATGTCACTCGAATGGTCTCCGAACGGCACAAAGATTTTGCTGACGGGGGTAACAGGGACGACACCGCTCGCGTATCTCATCGCACCGTTGGGCGGCGATGTGCGTCGGCTGCCAGTGGAGTCGATGGTCAAGGGCATCGTCCCCTTCGGCGCGTGGATGCCGGACGGAAAGCGTGTGGG
>JAYSVL010000570.1:0-3315 GCA_043718595.1 Gemmatimonadaceae bacterium | reverse complement strand
GCAGCAGAAGTACTTGACGCGTTCGACGGATACCACGACGGCGGTCCATAGCGCGAAAGCGAGTGAGCCGTCTCGTTGCGAGCGCGGCGCGCGTGCGTCACATTTCCATGCGCGTCTCTAGGGACGATGCAGGTCCGGTAGCTTAGTTGGTCAAAGCGCTCGACTCATAATCGAAGGATCGTGGGTTCAAGTCCCACCCGGACCATTGACACTATCGTTTCCGACGCGTCGGGGCTTCCGTCGCCCGCGCGCGACGTTTAGTCTCTCTGCTCCGGCGTTGGTGAGTGCTCACGCAGGGGTTGCTGGGTCGCGTAGCTCAGCTGGTTAGAGCGCTGCTTTCACACAGCAGAGGTCCGGGGTTCGAGTCCCTGCGCGACCATCATTTCGTGTCACACGGGCTGACAGACCTTTGTCGGCCCGTTGTCGTTTGGGTCTAGGACAGCGCAGCGGCAGGCCTGTCAGCAACTGCTTCGAGCATCTGCTGTTCCGTAGCCTGCGACAACGACGTGACGGTGATGCGGGCGCCCGCGTGACGCAGCCGACCCATCGAACGCTCATTGAGACGCGCTCGGACAACCATCACGTCATCCTCGGTGCGCTGGTCGAGCACTTCGCCGTCACGATAGACTTCGGCAAGCAATCGCCCGTTGGACGCGGGGATGCGGATCTCGAGCACCGGTCGCTGTGCACGCATCGCGTTCCGCAGCGCGTCACGAAGTGTGTCGAGCCCACCAACATCGGTCGCTGACACAAACAGCGAACTTGGCATGATATTGGAAACACGATGTCGTACGGCATCAATGTCGTCTGGCGGCACGAGGTCCATCTTGTTCATCACATACAACGTGGGCTGCTGCGCCAGTTCCAGGTCGGTCAGCACAGCGTCGACAACTTGCCGCTGCTCTTCCCACACCGATGCGCTGGCGTCAATCACGTGCAGCAGAAGATCCGCTTCGCGCGCCTCAGCGAGTGTCGCCCGAAAGGACGCCACCAAATGGTGCGGCAACTTGCGAATGAAGCCGACCGTATCGGTAAGCAACACCGTGTACCCATCGCCAACCTCAACCTCTCGGGTCAGCGGATCCAGCGTAGCGAACAATCGATCCTCGACAAATACCTCCTCGTCGTTCGCGAGCGCGCGGAGTATGGAAGACTTGCCCGCGTTTGTGTAGCCGACCAATGCCACGCGGAAGTGCGTCGTCCGTCCATGTCGCTGTATTTCGCGGGCACGATCGACGTCGGCCAGCTTCTCCTTGAGAATCCGAATACGCGCCTGGATGAGTCGACGGTCCGTCTCCAGCTGTGTTTCGCCAGGGCCACGCATGCCGATGCCACCCCGCATCTTCTCCAGGTGCGTCCACATGCGCGTGAGTCGTGGCAACAAGTACTGCAACTGGGCCACCTCAACTTGCATCCTCGCTTCACTCGACCGCGCGCGCGTCGCGAAGATGTCGAGGATGAGCTCCGCGCGGTCCATCACGCGCGTGCCGACCATCGTCTCGACGTTCTTGCCTTGCGCGGGCGAAAGCTCGTCGTCAAAAATGACGAGCGTTGCGCCCAATTCATGCACGCGCTGTTTCAGCTCCTCGACTTTGCCCTTGCCCAGATACGTCGCGGGGTGCGGGCGATCAAGCGCCTGTGTTAGTGTACCGACCACCCGCGCGCCTGCGGTGTCAGCAAGACGTGCAAGTTCCTCGAGGTGTTCATCGGCGTGATGACGCGCACGACTGGTCTTGAAGGGTGCGCTGACAAGGATAGCCTTTTCGGCGGGCGGCGCTAACGAAATGATGTCGCGGCTGATGAGCTGCTCCGGAAAAATTGAACGAGCGGGCGATACGCCATCGATAGCGACTAGCGGCCAACGCCAGTGACTGACGAGTAGCGACCACTGCGGTCGTAGGGCCGAGTGAAACTGCCGATCGGTGTGCCGACCGTAAAGTCACCGCGCACGCGATAGTTGATAGACCCAGCCGTAATGAGCGACCGCCCAGCCAGCCCCAGACCGACGTAACTAAAACGAATCGGTAGGTGCACGAGCGACGAATCACCACTCTGCACGACGAACTGATTGTCGAGCGCGCCGCTACCGAGCGGAATGGAGTCGATATCGACGCGATACGTGAGCTTGGCCGCGTCCAGTCTAAATCGATTCGGATTGTAGACGGAAAGGACGACATCGACGCTGCCGCCTGTCACGCCAAGACCGGTAATCACGACGTCTCGGAGGTTCACAACCGGATCCTTGAAGCCGCCGCGACCGAACGTTGCGCAACCAAGAAACGCCGTGCAGAGCGCTATCACCACGTGTCGCGCATATCGGCGACGTACGGACACTTGCGATCTCACGAGTTCTCTCCGCTGGTAGGGATGGATCGTTCGACACTGCTGGACGACGTGTCCTGACTGCCGGCGCGCTCGCGAAGTTGCGCCCAGAAGGCCAACCGCTTGGCGATATCGCGCTCGAACCCGAAGGGGCCTGGCTCATAAAACATGCTACCCTCGAGTGACGCGGGCAAATAGTGCTGCGGGATATATGCGTCCGGTACGCTGTGCGCGTACTGGTACCCGTCCCCATACCCGAGTTCCTTCATTAACCCGGTCGGCGCGTTGCGAAGGTGCATCGGCACCGGCGCTGCTGGCGACGCACGCGCCGCACTGAGCGCGGCACTCCACGCCTCGTACACACGCGCCGACTTTGGCGCGGTGGCGAGATACACCGCCGCTTCGGCAAGAGCGAGTTCACCCTCAGGCGAACCCAGTCGCTCATATGTGTCTGCCGCCGCGAGCGTCAGCGTGAGCGCCTGCGGATCGGCGAGTCCGACGTCTTCAGTCGCCATCCGAATCATGCGACGCGCCAGATACCTCGGGTCTTCGCCGCCCTCAATCATGCGCGCAAGCCAGTACAGCGCCGCCTGCGGATCGCTTCCACGCAGCGACTTGTGCAGCGCCGAGATGAGGTTGTAGTGCGCCTCGCCGTTCCGGTCATAGTGCGGCATGCGGCGCTGCATCGCGGCGTCAATATGTTGGCGCGTGATCACGCCCCCATCGTCGGTCAGGGCCACGGCGGCCTCCAGCACGCCGAGCAAGCGACGCGCGTCGCCATCCACATGCTCGACGAGTCGTGCGCGCGCATCATCCTCGATCGTTATCGCTCGCGTGCCCAAACCGCGCTCAGTATCCGTGAGCGCCCGATCAACCAACGAGAGCAAGGCGTCAATCGGGATCGGTTCCAACACCAGCACCCGCAACCGCGAGAGCAACGCCCCCGTCAGCGCAAACGACGGATTCTCAGTCGTTGCGCCAACCAGCACGACA
>JAYSVL010000569.1:0-3315 GCA_043718595.1 Gemmatimonadaceae bacterium | reverse complement strand
ACTGATTAAAAAGGATACTGCAAAGAACAGCAAACACTTCAAGGTGCTGTTGTATTTGTATTTTGTTGTATCCCAGTTCAATCAGTTCTCTATCAGTTCATATCCCACGAAAATTGCTGTTTATCCGTTGTTATCGGCAATTCGTCTGCTGCGCTTGTCCAATCCGCTCGTATCCGAGCAAAAACCGTTACGCGGTAGCACCGCCGCACGAACTGCCCGTCCCTGCCGTGCACCCAAAACAATGCGGCGCGAGCGCGATGTCGCGTTGTTGTAGCGCGTCAAAGCCACCGTCGTCGAGTGCCTCAAAAACCGTGCGCGGACCGCTGGTAATGCCGAGTTCGAGCATCTGATTAAAGTCGCAATCGAACAAGTCGCCATCCCACGCCACCGAGAGCGTGTTGCGACACATCACGCCAGCGGCTGCAGCGGGATTGAACGCGTTCACCAACTTGTTGAGGTATTCCTCGGTGCGACCGCGCTCGTCGAGAAAATCGAGGAAGCGACTAATCGGCATGTTGGTAATCGCATACAGATGATCAAAGACGATACCGAAGCGGCGCAGCATCTCTTGCTTCCAACGCGCCTCCAGCGCACGCTGATCGCCTGGCAAGAACGTCCCTACGGGGTTCGTGACCAGATTGAGCAACAGACCCTCGCCCTTGCCGTAGCCAAGCGCGTTCAGTCGTCGCAACGCTTCAATCGATTCTTCAAACACCCCTTCACCGCGCTGCGTGTCCGTTTCGGCCGCCTGAAAGTAGGGTAACGAGGCGACGACTTCCACGCGGTGCTTCGCCAATAGCGCCGGAATATCTGCGTAGTTCGGCAACAAGACGGCCGTCAGGTTGCAGCGATGCATCACATGGGCACCCGCCGCTGAGGACCGGACGATCAGTTCGCGGAAATCTGGATGCAGCTCTGGCGCGCCTCCCGTGATGTCGAACGTTGGAATGTGATGCCGCTCGAGTAACGAGAGACATGCCTCCAATACGTCGCGGGGCATCACTTCCTTGCGATCGGGACCAGCATCCACGTGACAATGCCGACACGTTTGGTTGCACCGTTTGCCGACGTTGATCTGCAGAATGTCAATGCGCGTTGGGCGAAGCGGATAGAGCGACACACTGCGCAGCGCGTCCTCAAAACTCCGCGGCACAGATACTGCGTTGAGCCGAGCAACTTGCGCCGCCCCTACCGACATGGGCGACTGACGCTTTTCGAGCGTCGCCAGTATGCGCCCCATTACATGCCCGCTTCGCTGACGTGGTTGAGCATCTGCACACCGTGCACAAGTGATGCGCCACCGCGGATCGCCGCCGTCACGTGGATCGCTTCGGTCATCTCGTTCAGATTCGATCCCTTCTCAAGCGCGTCCTTGGAGTACGCGTCGATGCAGTAGGGACACTGCACCGCATGGGCGACGGCGAGAGCGATCAGCGACTTCTCGCGCGCCGTCAGCGCGCCTTCCGCGAACACCGCCCCATACCAGTCGAAAAACTTGGCCGCGAGGTCTGGGTTACCCTTGGCAATGTCGCCGAATTTTCCGAGATCATGGTGGTGGTAGTATGACGGACGATCGCTCATGACGTGAACTCCCTGAGAAGTGAATTGGCAATCCAGTGCACGAACTACACGCCGTCGCTACGGTGCCTCGCGCGTTGGCGACGGTCCCTGTGCAGCCTCCAGGGTGCCTACCAGATTACGCCGTGCGCGGCTCGCCGGATCTGTCGCTCCGGTCGGCAAACAACCACGCCTTGTTCATCTCCGCAATGGCCAACGACAGACGCGTTTCCGTCATCATCCCGACGCTCAACGAGGCCGAGACGCTTCCTGCCCTGTTGGCTGACCTTGCCGCGGTGATGGTGCCGATGGAGATCGTGGTCGCCGACGGCGGCAGTGACGACGCGACAGCGCGCCTTGCCGTCGCTGCAGGGGCGCGTGTGGTGCAGTGCGAGCGCGGACGCGGTGTGCAGTTACGGGCGGGCATCGCGGCCACGCAGGGCTCTGTCTTGTGTGTGTTGCACGCCGACGTGCGACTGCCGTCGTCGGCCTGCGCGGAACTGCGGCGATTGCTCTCCGGGGAGGTCACTCAGCCGTGGGCGTTTCGACTTGGCATCGATTCACGACAGATGCGTTACCGCGCGGTGGAAATCGCCGCCAATCTGCGCTCACAACTCGTCAGGCTGCCCTATGGCGACCAGGGACTCATCATCTCGCGAGCGCTGTATGACCGCGTCGGCGGGTATGCACCAATCACCCTGATGGAAGACGTCGCAATCGCGCTCGCCCTGCGAAAAGTTGCGCCAATTCAACTGCTCCGATCGTCGGTGCTCGTCTCGCCGCGACGCTGGGCACGTGACGGTGTGATCAGACGATCGGCGCGCAACATCGCGCTCCTGGGCCGCTATCTGGCCGGCGCCGAACCGCACGAGTTGGCGCCATGGTACACACCGGACCGGCCCGAGTAGTGCAGAATCGCAAACAAAGTGGCCTTCGGTTTCGACTCGCACGAAGCTCGCAGCTGTGCCTCTCACAGCTCCCAGCGTGCGGTGCTCATTTGCCGTTCTCACCGAATGTACGCGCTGTGATCGCGAGACATCGCCCGAGAAACTGGCGGCATTATCAGCAGTTTCTTTAGGAGTTTCTTGCTGCCGAAGAACATGCAACGGCCGCATCACTCCGCATCGCATCGGCGCAACCACGCGCGCCAGTCCGCCTCCGTATCAATGTCCGCGAGCACCCCAAGCTGCGACACCCGATACTGATGCGCGTGCGCACGCGCGAGCGACACCGCCAACGTATCGGGCGTGCTCCATGGAATGTCGCGAAACAGTTCGGGCACCAAACGCCGCGCACCGACGAGATAGTACCCGCCATCCGCAGCCGGGCCGAACACCACGTCTGCCGTTTCAATCGCAGTAAAAGCGTCACGCACCACGCGGCCGTCAACCTCCGGGCAATCGGTGCCGATGATCACGACTTGGCCGGCACCCGCGTCAAATGCCTGCGCCATCGCGCGCGACATACGTTCGCCGAGGTTGCCCTCGCCCTGCCCCACAACGGCAATAACCCCTCCGCCAATCCATGCTGCCACCTCCGTCGTCGCATCGTGTGGTGAGCAACAAAGGGTCACATCGAATTCGTTATGCATCGTGACCGCTCCGACCACGCGCTCGGCGAGAGCGCGATAGATACGCAGCGCCTCATCGTCGCCCATCGTCGCCGCAAGACGCGTCTTCACCTGCCCACGCCGCGGTGCGCGAGCAAACACCAGGAGCGCACGATGCGGGTGCGGGCGAGACGCTGCGGCAACGACGC
>JAYSVL010000568.1:0-10127 GCA_043718595.1 Gemmatimonadaceae bacterium | reverse complement strand
TGGTACCGCCCTCGCCGCCCCCGTCACCGTGCTCGTCAAGGGTAGCGACGGCCAACCGCTGGCCGGTGCGGCAGTGGTCTGGACGGCGGGCGACAACGGCACCGTGTCCGCCGCCACCTCCTCCACCAACGCCAGCGGCATGGCCTCAACCGCGTGGACGCTCGGCTCGCGCGCAGGTCAGCAGGGCCTCTCGGTGCAGGTTGCGGGAGTTGCACCCGTCATGATTCGCACCGACGCTGTGCCCGACCGCGCTGCCGTGATCCGTTTCGCCGCGAACGCCTTCACCACCTCCGTGCTCGGCGACACCATCAAACTCGGCGCGACAGTCAGCGACCGCTTTGGCAACGCTGTTCAGGCTGCACCGGTGTTCGCCATCGAGTCCGGGTCGGCAGTGATTGCGACGTCAGCTGGAGCGATCGTCGCGCGCGCGCCGGGCACCGCCATCGTGCGCGCAGCCATCGACACAACGGTAGCGCGGGTGAGCGTCACGGTGACAACAAACGCGCCGGTGATCACGCGCGTCACTGCGGACACAATTCGCGCTGGCGTACCATTCGGTGTCGACGGCGAACAATTCCCGATCACCAACGATCTGGTGTCGGTCAGCATTCGCGGCGTGCAAGCGACGATCACGCGCGCAACGCGCACGCACATCGACGCAGAGTTTCCCGAGGGTGTGCTGCCGTGTCAGGCGGCGGGAACAGAGCTGTTGACCGTTACTGTAGCCGGTCAGAGCCAACAGCAACGCATCCCCGTTCGAACCGCGGTGCGCATTGCACTGGCGCGTGGCGAGTCGGCAAATATTCTCGATGCTGCGCAGGTTCGTTGCACAGAAATCGCTGCGCCAACGGGATCGGCGCGCGCCAAGTATGTGCTCGCTGTGGTCAACACGAGTGTGACCGCTGCCGCAACATCGGGTTTCGAACTGCGCGGCGCAGGCGCCGGTGCGATGGCGGGTCAGGTTGCGATCGCCCGCGTGCAGCCGGGGGCGAGTGGGCTGCTCAATCCGTCGCTTTTACAAGCGGCGCACACGGCGAGCGGTGCCGAGATGCCGCACGCAACAACTGACGAATTGCGCGCCGAGGCACAGCACGCCTTGATGCTCGACGCACAGCGCGCGGTGATGAATAACGTGGGGTCGCCGGCGCCGGTGTGGCGCGCGCTGCAGCAGATGCGCGCGGCGCGCAACGTGGCGGCGTCGCAAGTGGCAGCACGTGTGGGAGACACGGTCGCCATGAAAGCGCTGTTTGGCAGTTGCAGCGCCGGTCGCGACGTGAAGGCACGCGTGGTGTACGCGGGCGCCAAGGCGCTGGTACTCGAAGACATTGCTGCGCCTCGCGCCGGTCAACTGGACGCACAGTACCGGCAGATCGGCGATGAATTTGATCGCGTGCAATATCCACTGTTGCAAAGCCAGATTGGCGACCCTCTGGCGATGGATGCCGCAATGGGCGGCGACGGTCGGGTGACGATGTTGTTCACGCGCTTCGTCAACGATTCACTGCCAGGCATCGCCGGGTATGTCACCACCTGCAACTTCTTTTCCAAGGGCACATTCGCCGGTAGCAACGAAGACGAAGTGTTCTATGCTCGGCTGGCCAGTGCCGGCGAGTCGGCAACCGACTGGCGTCGTTCGATGCGCAGCACTGTGATGCACGAAGCGAAGCATCTGGCGTCGTATGCCGAACGTTTTGCCAGCAACGCGCCGATGGAAGAAGCGTGGCTCGAAGAGTCGACTGCACGCATCGCCGAAGAACTGTATTCGCGCACGTTCAGCAATGGCGGACGCTGGAAGGGCAACGTGGGCTTTCCGACAACCGTGCGCTGCGAAGTGTATCAGTGCGATGACCGTCCGCTCATGATGTGGAAGCACTTCTCCGTGCTGCAGCAGTACATGCGCGGCGTTGACACACTCACGCCAATCGGCGCCGCCGCGTCTGGCGACTTTACGTACTATGCGAGTGGTTGGTCGCTGGTGCGCTGGGCGGCGGACCACTATGCGGCCGACGAGTCCACCTGGCTGAAAGCGTTGGTGCGCGGTGGCGCGGCCACCGGCCTGGCAAACCTCGCCCAGCAGACGGGACGGCCAGCGGCGGAGATGCTTGCCGACTGGGCGTTGGCCAACGCCGTCGACGATTTGCCGGGCTTTCAACCGAAGCGCCAACAGCTCTCATTTCCGACGTGGAACGTTAGTGATATGATGAGCGGACTCGCGGGCACGTATCCCGGAAGCTTTCTGGCTTCCCCGCTCAAGGCACGCGGCATGAGCTTCGGCAGTTTTGCGCTCCCCGTCGCGCGTCTGCGGGCGTTTTCCAGCAGCTATTTCAGTTTCGAGGGAGAGCAGATGGGGAGTCAGTTGATCGAGTTGCGGGGCGAGAACGGCCAGCTGCTGGTGCCGGGCACGTTGCGCGTGGCGCTTGTACGCGTCGAATAGCGCGATGATTGACGACGAATTCCGATTTCCGCTGTCGTGAGCACACTGGTCTGTACGTGCGGCGAAACGTTCTTCGTCGGCGAGGTACCTCGTGGCGCGCAGATTCGCTGTCGTCGGTGCAGCCGCATTATCGACGTGCACGACGCGTTGCGCACTGCGAAAGCCGCGGCAGATGTCGCAGCGGCGAACGCTCCACCCGTCAGCAGAAGGCGCGCGCGCAAAGCGAACGCGTCGGATCTTGTCATCCTGCCGGAGTCACCGTCATTCTGGCAACGACTGCTCGGTCCGTGGCGTGCTCGCGTCGACGATCCACTCGACCGCCCATCAGCGCGCGAAGTTCGCACAGGACAGTCGTGGCGACGAAGCATGGGTACACCTGTTGGCGTCGCCGTTGGTGTGTACTCGATCACGATGCTGGCCTTGTTCGTCTACACGTACTTGCAGGCGGACCGCAGTGCGTTGGGCATGTTCGTGCTTTTCGCACCGCGCTGGTGGTGTCTCATTCCATGGGTGCTGTTGCTCCCAGCGGCGCTGTACGCGGGCTGGCGCACGTCGCTGGTCGGTCTTGCCGGTGCGGCGCTCACGTTGTTCGGCGTTGCCGACTTTCAGCTGCCCAATTTGTTCCCGCCACAAACCATACGGCGCGCGCTGCGTGTCGTCACGTATGATGCAGAACATGCACCCGCGGTGGCCTACCGCATTCGAGAGGCGATCGCGTCGTGGAATGCCGACGTGGTCGTGCTGCAAGGCTGTTCGCCAGCGTTAGCGGACTCGCTCGACGCCATCGAAGGATTCAACGTCGACGTACGATCGGACTTCTGTGCGGTCGCTCGATTGCCACTCGAGGGCATCGACTCCATGCCACCGGCTGACGCACAATCGCTCACGGCCGTCGACTCCACACAACGCGCCGCGCACGGCGACACGCCGCCGAGCACGCGTGTGATGCGATATCACGTGCGGTCGGCGTTGGGCATCGTACCCGTGTACTCCGTGCGGCTGGCGAGCGAAGGCAAAACGATCTACAGCCAACGTCCACTCGATTTGGAGCAACTGGCCGCCAACATCGACCTTCGATCTGCCAGTTCGCGCGCTGCGGTGAAGTGGATTGACCGATCCGACTCTGCATTCGTCGTCGCCGGCAACTTTAGTCTTCCAGGTGGCAGCACCATCTTGCGCAACGACTGGCGCGGACTGACCGACGCCTTTGCCGAAGTGGGCACCGGCTTCGGCTATACGATGAATGTGGGCTATTTCGCCGTGCGCAGCGATCACGTGATGGTGACGCCAGCCCTTGTTGTGTCGGCGCTGCGTCAGTTCAGCGGATTCCCAACGTCGCACCAACCGCTGATGGTCGACCTCGACTGGCGCAATTAGCGAGACGCAGCGGCGCGTGGACCGAATGCCACGCGGTTAGCCACCGGCTTCCACCGCTCGTTGAAGGACTTCGGCGGCCCACTGGTTCAGGCTCTTTCCTGCCGCCTGTGAGACGACCAGCGCTTTGCCGTGAACGTCAGGTGGTACGCGCAGCAAGAGCTTTCCAGACGCAGTCTTCTCGGGCTTGACTCCGCTCTCCTTGCACTCGGTCACATAATCATCTACTGCCTTCTCGAACTCGGCTCTGAGTTCTGCGACCGTTTCGCCGTGGAAACTGATGATGTGACGGATACCGAGGATGCGGCCGACAAAGATGCCGTCGCGCTCATCAAACTCGACGCGTGCGGTGAAGCCCGTGTGGGACATCGTATTCATGGCCCTATTCCCACTCGTTCCAGTAGTTCTCTCGCTTCCTCGACTTGATATCGTCTTGCTTCTTTGCCTGGATGCGGTCGATGGCATCGCCATATTTCACCCTTGATCTCGATCCTGACGCGAGACCCTCTTCGCTCGGTGACGGTACCGCCCAGCCTCTTGATCAACGTCTCAATGTCGGCGAACTGGATGGAAGCAGGCGTGGGGCGCGTGAAGATCGCGAGGAGGGTCTTCCGGAGCTTCGCGTTCACCGGGAGATGATAGCGGTAAGTGATAGCAAAGGCAAGAAGCCTAGCGCCCAAACACGTCGAGCGCGAGTTCGATGCGACCAAACGGCGCACTCACCTGCACACCCTGCACAACGCCGCGCACTCGCTCCAACGCTTCACGCGCGATCGCGATGCCCTCCGCCAGCGCGTGCTCCTTGCTCTTCTCGCTCGCCACACGCATGCGGTCGAGCACCTCCTTCGGCACCGTCACGCCGGGCACTTCATTGGCCAGAAACTCGGCGTTTCGCGCAGAGACCAGCGGCCAAATCCCGGCAATAATCGGAATCCGCGCGCCATCGATTGTCTCGATAAATCGCTCAAGCTGCGCCGGATCAAACACCGGTTGCGTGATCGCGTATTCGGCGCCCGCTTCTACCTTCCAGTGAAAACGCTTCAGTTCATGCGCCGGATCAATCGCTGCCGGATTGACACCAACACCAATCGAAAACTGAGTCGGCGCGCCGATCGGATTGCCACCCGGATCGAGTCCACGATTGAGGTTGCGCACCAGGTTCGTGAGCCCGATTGCGTCAATGTCAAACACAGCGGTTGCGTCGGGATACGGGCCCATCTTGGGTGGATCACCGGTAATCAGCAGCATGTTACGCAGCCCGAGCGCCGACGCGCCGAGCAAGTCGCTGAGCATGCCGAGCAGATTGCGATCGCGACAGCAGTAATGCGTGACGGCTTCAATGCCACTGCGCTCGATGATCAGACTGGTTGCGATAGCCCCCATGCGACTCTGGGCGCGAGGTCCGTCGGGCACGTTGATGGCGTCTACACCGGCGGCATGCAGCGCTGACGCGTCAAGCGACAACTTGGCCGTGTCAACACCGCGCGGTGGTACGATTTCCACCGACGTAACGAACTGCCCTGTCGCCAGCTTTGCCGCAAAACGTGAGCGTTGGGCAAACGGCACCGGTTCGCGACCAGTGGCGGCATCATGCGCATCACGTTCTGCACGGTCGGCGCCCACCACAATGCGCTGCCTCGGCGCTAGCGGACGTACGCCTTCCACCATCGCTTTGATGTGCTCCGGCGTGGTGCCGCAGCATCCGCCAACAATCTTGGCGCCCGCCTGCACCAAATGGCGCGCGTAGGTCGCCATGTACTCGGGGCTCGCCATGTACATCGACCGGCCGCCAACGTCGCGCGGCATGCCGGCATTCGGCTGCGCCGACAACTTCTTGCGCGTCACGACGGCCATGCGTTCAATGGCCTCGAGAATCGTTTGCGGGCCGACGGAGCAGTTGAGACCGATCACATCAACGCCCCAGCGATCGAGCGCTCTGGCGATGTCTTCCGGGCTCGCACCGTAAGCCGTTCGCAGCTCCGGACCAATGGTGGCCTGCGCGATAATCGGGATCTCCGGATCGGTTGCCCGGGCCGCCAGAATGGCTTGTTCGAGTTCTTCCAGGTCGGCGAAGGTTTCGAGCAAAAAGCAGTCGACACCACCGGCCTTGAGGGCCTCCATCTGCTCGCCAAAGATGGCCCGCGCCTCGTCCCGACTGGTGGCGCCGTATGGTTCAAGGCGAACGCCAAGCGGTCCCACAGCACCCGCCACCAACCGCTGCTCCCCGGCCGCCTCTCTGGCGAGCTCAGCAGCGCGCTTGTTGATTGCCGCGACCTGTGAGTCGAGGCCGTATTGCGTCAGTTTCAGCCGATTGGCACCGAACGTGTTGGTTTCCAGCACTTCAGCGCCGGCCTTGACGTACAACGCGTGGATTTCCCGCAACAGGTCGGGCGCCCGCAGCGAGAGTTCATCGTAGCACTGATTGATGAAGACGCCCCGCGTGTAAAGCATAGTGCCCATCGCGCCGTCGAACATCACCACCGCTTGCGGGTCCAACAGTCGGGCCAACAGGTCGGCGCGCACTGCGGGGCCGTGCGTGGGGCTCGCGTCGGCGTGGTTCTCGATCACGTTCGTCATCCGTATAACTTACCCAGGACAGCAAGCGCACACCCGCGGTGAGCAGCGCTTGGATTTTTGCATACTTCGGCTTCAGGCGTCTTCGTCGCATGACTCTCACTGCCAACCGCGCGTCACGGCTCGCCAGGTTCGAGCCGCTCCTTCGCGAGCGCATTCTGCTGCTCGATGGCGCCATGGGCACCATGTTGCAGACGTATCGGCTAGGCGAGGCGGAGTATCGTGGTGAGCGCTTTGCGAATTGGCCGTCCGATGTCAAGGGCAACAACGACCTGTTGGTGATCACGCAGCCGCAGATCGTTGGCGCCATCCACGCCGAGTATCTGGCGGCGGGCGCGGATATTCTCGAAACGAACACGTTTAATGCCAACGCGATTTCCATGGCCGACTATGGCATGGAGGAGTTGTCGTATGAACTGAATGTGGCCGGTGCGTCGCTTGCACGACGGATTGCCGACGAGTTTGAAGCGCAAACGCCGGACAAACCGCGCTACGTGGCCGGAGTTCTGGGTCCAACAAATCGCACGGCGTCGATCTCCCCGAAGGTAGAAGATCCGGGCGCGCGCAACGTCACCTTCGACCAGTTGGTGAGTGCGTACGCCGTGGCGATTCAGGGATTGCTTGACGGTGGCGCGGATCTCCTGATCGTCGAAACAATTTTTGATACGCTCAACGCGAAAGCGGCGCTGTTCGCTATCGAACAACATTTCGAACAGACAGGCGAACGTGTGCCGGTGATGATCTCGGGCACGATTACCGACGCCAGTGGTCGCACATTGTCTGGACAGACGACTGAAGCGTTCTGGACATCGATGGCGCATGTGCGTCCGGTGTCCATTGGACTCAACTGTGCGCTCGGCGCGACCCAGTTGCGCGCATATGTGCAGGAGCTCTCGCGGATCGCGGACACGCACGTGAGCGCGCACCCAAACGCCGGTTTGCCGAACGATCTTGGTGGTTACGACGAAACACCAGAGACGATGGCCACACACATCGCCGAATGGGCGAAGAGTGGGCTGCTCAATATTGTCGGCGGGTGCTGCGGCACAACACCAGCGCACATCAAGGCGATCTGTGAGGCGGTGCGCAACGTAAAACCACGCGTGATGCCCGTGGTGGAACCGTTGCTGCGATTGTCTGGACTGGAACCGATGGTGGTTGGTCCCGACACGAACTTCGTCAACGTTGGTGAGCGCACCAACGTCACGGGGTCAGCGCGGTTTGCCAAGCTCATTCTCGACGGCAATTACTCGGATGCGTTGACCGTCGCGCGACAACAGGTGGAGAGCGGCGCGCAGATCATCGACATCAACATGGATGAGGGCCTGCTCGACGCGCAGCACGCGATGGTCACGTTCTTGAACCTGGTGGCGACGGAACCAGACATTGCGCGTGTACCAATCATGGTTGACTCGAGCAAGTGGAAGGTGATTGAAGCGGGGCTTAAATGTTTGCAGGGCAAGGGTGTGGTGAATTCGATCTCGCTTAAGGAAGGCGAAGCCGAGTTTTTGCGGCAGGCGCGGTTGGTGCGTGCATATGGCGCGGCGGTCATTGTGATGGCCTTCGACGAGCGGGGGCAGGCGGACACCGCGGCGCGCAAAGTGGAGATTTGCACGCGTGCGTACGCGCTGCTCACCACACGCGTGGGCTTTCCGCCGCAAGACATCATTTTCGATCCCAACATTTTCGCCATTGGCACCGGCATCGAAGAACATGCGCGGTATGCGCTCGATTACTTCGAGGCCACGAAGGAGATTAAACGCACGTTGCCACATGCCAAGATTTCCGGCGGTGTGAGCAACATGTCGTTCTCGTTTCGCGGCAACAATCCGCTGCGTGAAGCGATGCACGCCGTGTTTCTGTACCATGCCGTACACGCGGGCATGGACATGGGCATCGTTAATGCGGGTCAGCTCATTCCTTACAGCGAGATTCCAGCGGATTTGCTGGAACGCATTGAAGACGTGGTACTGGCCAGACGTGACGATGCGACGGAGCGTTTGCTTGATGTCGCCGACACGGCGAAGGGCCGAGCGGCAAAGGTGAACGACGATTTGGCGTGGCGCGGCTTACCCGTTGACGAACGCTTGGCGCACGCGCTCGTGCGTGGTGTTGACGCGTTTGTCGTCGAAGATACAGAAGAAGCGCGACTCGCCGCCGTCAAGCCCATAGACGTCATCGAAGGGCCACTGATGCGCGGCATGAACGTCGTCGGCGATCTGTTCGGCGCGGGCAAACTGTTTCTGCCGCAAGTGGTGAAGAGTGCGCGCGTGATGAAAAAGGCCGTTGCGCATCTTATTCCGTACATTGAAGCGCAAAAAACGGCGGACAGCAAAGCGGCCGGTCGTGTACTGATGGCGACGGTCAAAGGCGACGTACACGACATCGGCAAGAATATTGTCGGCGTGGTGCTCCAGTGTAACGGCTACGACGTCGTCGATATGGGCGTCATGGTATCGTGCGCCAATATTCTCGACAAAGCGCGCGAAGTCGGCGCCGATGTGATTGGGTTGTCTGGCCTGATCACGCCGTCGCTCGACGAGATGACGTTTGTCGCGAGTGAAATGGAGCGTCAGGGTTTCACCATCCCGCTGCTCATCGGCGGCGCGACCACCAGCAAAGCGCACACCGCGTTGCGTATTGAACCCGAGTACTCAGGCGCCGTGGTACACGTACTCGATGCGTCGCGCGCCGTCGGCGTCACAAGCACGTTGCTGAGCGACGACCGTAAAGACGCCTACATGGTCGACATCCGCAAGGAATACGAGGGCATTCGCGTCGCGCGCGCGGCGCGTGGCGGCGCGGAACGCCTGATCACGCTCGATGCGGCGCGCGCGAACAAAACAAAGATTGACCTCGCGGTGCCGGTAACGGTGCCGTCCTTTCTCGGGACGCGCACGTTGTTGTCGTATCCGCTCGCCGACCTCGTGCCGTACATCGACTGGACGCCCTTCTTCCAGACATGGGAGCTGTCGGGACACTACCCGGCCATTCTGCAAGATCCGGTGGTTGGAGAGGCCGCACGCACGTTGTACGCCGACGCACGCGCGCTGCTCGATCGTATTGTGCGCGAAGACCGGCTCGACGCACGCGCAGCCTTTGGCTTCTGGCCAGCGAATGCTGTTGGCGACGACATTGAGGTCTATGCGGACGACGCACGCGACACGGTGATCGCCACGTTGCATATGCTTCGTCAGCAACTCGACAAAAAAGGTGACGGACGACCCAACCACTGTCTGGCCGACTTTGTGGCGCCAAAATCCAGCGATGTCGCGGACTACGTCGGCGCGTTCGCCGTCACCACCGGTCACGGCATCGAGTCTTTGCTCGCCGAATTCGAGGCCGACCACGACGACTATGGGTCGATCATGACCAAGGCGCTGGCAGACCGGCTCGCCGAAGCCTTCGCCGAACGGCTGCACCAGCGTGTGCGCACCGAATTTTGGGGCTACGCCGCCAACGAATCACTCGGCAACGACGGGCTCATCAATGAGAAATATCAGGGAATTCGTCCGGCACCCGGTTACCCAGCGTGTCCAGACCACAGTGAGAAGGGCACACTGTTCGGCTTGCTTGAAGCAACTGAGCGCGCGGGGATGGTGTTGACCGAGAGTTTCAGCATGATGCCTGCATCGTCGGTCAGTGGCTGGTACTTCTGGCGCCCGGAGTCGACATATTTCGGCGTCGGTAAAATTCTGTCGGACCAGATCGAGGACTATTCGCGCCGCGCCGATCATGCGGCGGG
>JAYSVL010000567.1:0-10137 GCA_043718595.1 Gemmatimonadaceae bacterium | reverse complement strand
ACACGCAGCACCACCGCCGACGATGGCGGAGCTGGAACTCGCGTTCGCCGACGCGCATGCGGCGTTGGACGCGATTGCCTACTTTCGCACCCGTAACGCGGAGCTGGTCATGCGTTCCCTTCGCGCGCTCGTCTATCGGGCCGGTCCCGATCACCGCGAGCTCATGCTGTTGCGTGCGGCCAGCATCGAAGTACTGCGCACCATTGAGCGAGAATCGAAGTTGGCGGTGGCGCGAGCCCTCGCCGACGTCACCGCCGGTGCCGACACGTGAACCTCGCCCTGCCGTTCCCCGGCGGTGGCGAGGATGAGTGGCGATCTCGCGCTGCCGACGTCATTCCAGGTGGTTCGTCGACCGGCAGCAAACGTCCGGATGCGTTGTTCGGCACACGCGCCTCGGACACGGCGTTGCCGTCGCACTACGAGCGTGCCGAAGGGTGCACCGTCTTCGCACCAGATGGCCGTCGTTTTCTCGACTGCACGATGGCGCTTGGCGCTGTTGCGATTGGTTATGCGGACAGTGCCGTCACACGCGCTGTGCAGGCGGCTGCGGCCGCTGGCAACGTCTCTGGATTGCCGCATCGACTGGAAGTGGAAGTCGCCGAACGACTGGTCGATCTCGTGCCGTGTGCGGAGCAGGTGCGATTTCTGCGCACGGGAGCGGAAGCCACGGCAGCGGTCGTCCGGATTGCGCGAACGGCGACCGATCGCGATCACATCATCGCCTGCGGCTACTTTGGCTGGCTCGACTGGTGCAGTGCAGGGCATGGGGTGCCGGCGGCAGCATCGGACGCGGTGACGTGGGTGCCGTTTGATGATGCCGATGCGCTGAACGACGCCGTCACGAAACATGGCACGCAGATCGCCGCCATCATCGTGGAACCGTTGATTCATGACGTCGCCAGCCGCGCGTGGCTCCTTGCTGCTCGTGCACACTGCGATCGCATCGGTGCAGTGCTCATTTTCGACGAAATCAAAACGGCATTTCGCATGCGCACCGGTGGTGTGCAAGAACTCCTGGACGTCACGCCCGATCTCACAACGCTCGGTAAGGCGATGGCGAATGGCTATCCGCTGGCGGCGGTTGTCGGGCGAGCGTCGGTGATGCAGGCCGCGGAGCGCACGTGGATTTCTTCCACGGCGGCGGCCGAGAGCACCGGGTTGGCGGCCACGATGGCGGTCTGTGGGTGGCATGAACGGGTCGACGTCGCTGCACGCCTGACACTCGCTGGCTCGCTCTTCAAACAGGTCGTGACGGATGCTTTGGCGTCAGCGCCGTGGGCCGGGGTGCGCACGGATGGACCGCCGCAGATGTGGCGTCTCGTCGCCGACGAAGCCGAGCACCTCGACGCGTTGGTCGCGGCGAGTGCGCGTTTCGGCGTGCTGCTCAAGCGCGGTGCGTATCAGTTCGCGGCCATTGCGCACGATCAGAAGGCACTCGACGTCTTGCAGCGTGCGATGCCCAAAGTGATGCAAGCACTCGTGCCTGGCCCTCGTCGCCTTGAAGACTAGCGAATGCACACGCCCCTCGGCGGCACGTCACCGCTCATCGATGTGCACGCGCACTTTCATACGCCGTTTACCAATCGCGCCGACTGGCAGCGCTACAATGCGTCGCGTCTCGATGCGGGCGAGCGCATTGGCGTGCGCACACACGTTGCGTCGGTACTCGGCTCGTGGGGACACACGTCACCAACGTACTTCGCGTCCCCGCACGATCAGTCGCAAGCGAATGACTGGATGCTCACGTTCGCTGCATCGGAGTCACCGCGCGTGCGTGCGTATGTCGCCGTCAATCCCAACTTCACGACACACGCGCTCGCCGAAATCACGCACGGCATGTCGCGCGGGGCGATCGGCATCAAGTTGGCAGCGGGACGTCGCGCCGACGATGTGCTGCTCGATGACATCGCCGATGCGGCGCGACATTTTCGTGTACCGATTCTGCAGCATGTCTGGCAACACCGGCGACGCGACTGGCCAAATCAGGACGCGTCTGATGCGCTCGACCTCGGACGACTCGCCACGCGACATCCGTCAGTCATCTTTGTGCTTGCACATATTGGTGGCGGTGGGGATTGGGCACATACCTTTCCAGCGGTGCAAGACATTCCGAACATTGTGATGGATCTGTCGGGCAGTGGCATCGATCGTGGCATGCTTGACGAGGCCTTGCGCTGGGTCGGCGCGCAACGCTTGCTGTGGGCGTCTGATATCACCATGTGTACGGGGCTGACCAAGTTGTGGGCGCTGTCGCACACCGACGCAACAGCTGACGACATCGCCGACATGCGCTGGCGCAACGCGGCGCGTGTCTTTCCATCCGGCGCATTTGCCAGCGTCGTCACTGCACCGCCATGAGCGACGATCGCACGGGAGCAGCGCCACCAGTCCGAGCAGAGAACACACCGTTTCAACCGATCGACGTCAATGCGTGGATCGGTGAATATCCGTTTCGCGCACTTCCGCACCCAGACCCCGCAGTGTTGGTGCGCGTGCTCGCGCGAGAAGGTTTTGACGGGGCATGGGTGGGACATCTGCCGGGCGCGTTTCATCGGGATCCGTCGGTGTCCAACCGCACGCTCTTCACCATGCTCGAACCGCATCGCGACGTGCTCTTTCCGACGCCAGTCGTACGGCCAGACTGGCCGAAATGGGAGCGTGTGCTGATCGAGGTCGCGCGCGAGCACGTGCCGGCCATTCGCGTGTACCCAGCGCAGTGGGGACTCGCGCACAGTGCTCCGCTGAGCGAACTGGCGATCGCGTGCGGAGAAGCGGGTATCGTGCTGCACGTCACGGTGCGCTTTGAAGATCTTCGGCAGCGCCACGCCATGGACACGGCCGGTGATGTGTCGGCCGCCACACTTCGCGCCATCGCACGCACGCGAGGATCCCGCTGCCACATGCTGGTAGCCGGTGCAGGTCGTGAACTCATTGAGGAGACGCACTGGGGACTGACGCCGACGGAACAGCAGCGAGTGACCTACGACTTCTCGTGGTTGTGGGGCCCGCCTGCGGAGCACTTCGCACACGTGGTGCGCTCGATCGGTCCGGAGCGCCTCGCCTGGAGTACGTGCTGGCCGTTGCGGCTCGCGCAGCAAGGTCGTGCGCTGGTTGCTCTGCTCCCGAGCGAGATTCGTGCCCTCGCACCCGATGACGTGTTCTCCGACGGACGCCGACTCGCCGCCGCGGCGCTCGCCACCGCGGTTAGTGCGCGGGAGCAGGCCAGCGTTCCGCACTGACTCGCGCAATGCGACGCCCCCCGCTCCACCATGGAACCTTTTTCAAACACGCGATTTACGGGCGAATTTGCACTTGCGTACAAATATGGTGCCGGTCATACTTCGCGCTTGCAAAATCCGTGTGGACACCGACTTATGATGTACGGGCCCGCTCGTAGCCGCGTCAGCGTGACGAGACAGTTTGTACGGTGGTGTTCACCCGTCCGGCGAGGTGCGTTTCACTTCGTCGCGCACGCATTTTCTTCGCCTTCCTGGTCGCGTTGATGACGGTTACGAAGAAGTGGACGCTGATTCCCGGTTTTCTCGCGCTGGCCGCTGCGGCGACTCTGCTGTCGGCGTACAGCGGCGCGTCGTCATCGCAAGGACTGCGGGTCGAGCAGCCAGTGAAATTCGTGCATGCACCACACGTGCAGAAGGCGGGAATGAACTGCCTCTACTGTCACAGCGCGGCCAACAAGTCACCGGACCCGGGCAACGCCTCGGTGTCGACGTGCATGGGATGTCACCTGATCGTCAAGGGCGCGGCTCCCGAGATCAAGAAGGTTGCGGCGTACTATGCCAAGGGTCAGCCGATCCCGTGGAATCGCGTCCACAAGGTGCCCGACTACGTGCATTTCCCGCACATGAGACACGTCAACGCTGGCGTTACATGCCAGACGTGTCACGGGCAAATTCAGAATCAGGGAAAGCAGGGACCAGATACCAACTATGTACCGGTTGCACAGGTCACCTCAATGAACATGGGCTGGTGTGTGAACTGCCATGTGCAAGGCTATAAACCGGCGGAAGGGGCGCGACTCGCCGGTATGCCGGTGACGCCGGCGTTGGAAGCGATGCCGGCCAAAAAGGCCCGGTACGACTGCGCCGTCTGCCATTACTGATCGTCGTTTGACTCTCGTCTCCGAGACCACGGTGCGTCGCGTGCGCGTTGCTGGGCTCGGGAGACCCGTCCGGAGCGGAGTGACTGCATGAGCACTGAAACGGGGACCGGCGTGAAGCGCCGGGACTTCCTCAAGATCTTAGGCGCAACCGGCGCCTCGACGGCGGTCGTGGGCTGCTCTTCCGAAAAGGTTGGCAAGCTCATTCCGTATGTCACTTCGCCGGACAACACGGTTCCAGGCGTGTCGCAGTACTATGCGACGACATGCCGCGAGTGCGCCGCTGCCTGCGGTGTCCTGGCCGAGGTGCGCGATGGACGACCCATCAAACTCGAGGGCAATCCTGAGCATCCGATGAACCGTGGCGCCATTTGCGCGACCGGTCTTTCGTCAATGCAGGGGCTGTACAACCCAGACCGCTACCGTTCGCCAATGATGCGCGATGGCAATGCGCTCAAGCCCACCACCTGGGACAAAGCATTGCAAGCGTTGTCGCAAAAGCTCGGCGAGGTAAAGAGTAAGGGGCAGGCCGCCAATTCCGTGTTTGTAAACGCGCATGAAACAGGAACCTTCCCCGGCTTCCTTGATCAGTGGCTGGCCGCGCAGGGGATGCCGACGCACTTGAGTGTCGACGCGCTTGCTCCGTTGGCCAGTATTGCCGCGAATCAGGCCGCGTACGGCACCGCGTGGCCGTCACTCGATTTTGGCGCCGCCAAATTGGTCGTCAGCTTCGGCGCAGACTTTCTGGATGGTTGGGGCCACGCCGTACCGCAGCAGCTCGATTGGGCGGACGCGCGAGCAAAGATCGAAGGTGCGCCGCAACTCGTGTACATCGGCGCGCGACGCTCGCTCACCGGGCTCAATGCGGATCAGTGGATCGCGGCGAAGCCTGGCTCGGACATGGCACTCTGCGCCGCTTTGGTTGGCCAGGGTGCGGTCGCCGCCGCCTCCGACGCGTCAGGAGTTCCAGCGGCGACGATTGAAGCGCTGGCAGCGGCGATCAAGGCGGCCGGTAGTGGCGTGTTAGCGTTGTGCGGGGTGACCACGTCGGACGCCGTCGCCTGTGGTGCGATGGTCGCCGAGATCAACAAGCGTGGCGGTAGCATCGGCACGACGATCAAGCCCGCTGCAGCGCACGGTGGCTACACTGGTTTGTCATCGTACGCGTCGCTCGCGCAGGCGGTGCAGAACATGGATGCGGGTAAGGTTTCCGTCGCCTTTGTGCGCGGTGCAAATCCCGCCCACACCATGCCGAAGAGCGCCGGTTTCGCGGCGGCGTTCGCCAAGGTGCCCTTTAAGGTGTCGTTCTCCAGCATGCCCGACGAAACGTCGGCGCTGTGTGATTTGGTGCTCCCGGACCACCACTGGCTGGAGAGCTGGGGGGACGCCGTCTCGGGACAAGGGCAACTCGGCTTGCAACAGCCAACGCTCGATTCCGTCTTTGATACGAGGGCCACGGCTGACGTCCTTATCGAGCTTGGCAAGAAGGATCAGGCGCTCGCCGCACGATACAACGTCGCTGACTACCGCACCTGGTACATATCCAAATTTCCTGGCGGCAGTGCGGCTTTCACCACGGCCCTCACGAAAGCCACGGTCGCGGTTGCTCCGTTAATCGCCACGACGCCCAAGTCCATCTCCACGACGGCATCGCCGCTTGTCGCAACAACGGGTGACTACTTCGTTCACGTTTATCCATCGGCCACACTCGGCGACGGTCGCGGAGCGAACAAGCCATGGCTGCAGGAGTTGCCTGATCCAGTCACCAAGATTGCGTGGCAATCGTGGGTCGAGGTGCATCCGCAAACGTTCAAGAAGCTCGGACTCAGAGAAGGTCAGCATCTGACCGTCGAAACGGCGGCAGGAAAGGTTACTGCCCCCGCGTATGAGTACATGGGTGTTCGCCCTGATACGGTCGCCATCGCACTTGGTCTCGGCCACACTGGCTACGGGCGATTTGCGGAAAAGATCGGTGTGAACGGCTACGACCTTGTGTCGCACACATGGGACGCGGCCGGCGGGCTTGCCCTCTCGGGGATGAAAGGCAAAATCACGGTGCTGCCAGAGACGTCGCAGCTCGCGACCACGGAAGGCTCGGCGCGACAGCACGGACGCGGCATTGGTCAGGCCATCACGATTGCTGAGTTGCGCGGTCCGGCGGGCGCGGGCGAAGTGGAGCACGACATCGCCGGTATGCCGTCGCAGGAGTTCCAGCCCGGGCTGCGGTCACCGGTTGCTGCCGATGCGCAAGGCGACTTCGCCAACGACGCCAGCAAAGCGACGGGCATGTACGACGCCGAGCACTCGTCGGGCATGGAGCATCGGCGTTGGGCGATGACGATCGACCTCGCGCGCTGCACGGGATGCTCCGCGTGTGTCACGGCCTGCTACAGCGAAAACAACATCCCAACCGTTGGTGCGCCGTACCAGGGGCGCGCGCTGAGTCCTGCAACGTGGGATGAGCGACCGGGTGCCAACATCATTAAGGGCCGCGAGATGGCGTGGTTGCGTCTCGAACGGTACTACGAAGGGAATGAGGACACGGAAAACGTATTCTCTCCGGACTTCGATACGCGGTTTGTGCCGATGCTCTGTCAGCACTGTGGGAATGCGCCGTGCGAGCCGGTGTGTCCGGTATACGCGACTTATCACTCGCCGGATGGCTTGAACGTGCAGGTGTACAATCGCTGCGTGGGTACGCGCTACTGCAGCAACAACTGCCCGTACAAGGTCCGCTACTTCAACTGGTTTGGTTACGGCGAACCGGAACGCAAGCAGTACGCCTGGCCCGAGCCGATGCACTGGGGTCTCAATCCGGACGTCACCGTGCGCGGCAAGGGCGTCATGGAGAAATGCACGTTCTGTGTGCAGCGCATTCGCGAGGCAGAGCATCGGGCGAAGGCCCTGGGTCGATCCCTCGAGGCGGACGAATTCACGACCGCGTGTGCGCAGGCCTGTCCATCGCGTGCCATTGTTTTCGGTGATGCGGCTGATGCAGCGTGGAGCGTCTCCAAGCTGGCCTACGACCGTCGCGCGTACCATGTGTTTGAAGAACTGAACGCCTATACGGCGGTGGTCTATTTGAAGAAGGTCAACCATCCGGCGCCAGCAGCGTCGGCCCAGGCTTAGGAGGCGCATCGAAGATGGCGAGCACTCTGCATCCGGTGCGCGAGGGGATCCGGGGGCCGAATATTGCGTCGGCCGACGTCCAACTCCCTGCCGTTCACGACTACGAACAAGTCGATCGCGAGATCATCGCGACGCTTGGCTTTACGAAAAAGTGGTTCATGGGTTTGATGGTGGCGGTGACCGGGATGCTCATCGGCGTCTCCGCGTGGATCTTCCAGATCTACTGGGGACTCGGGCAGGCCGGCTATGAGCCACCGGTGATGTGGGGCAATTTCATCATCACGTTCGTTTTCTGGATCGGTATTGGACACGCCGGGACGCTGATTTCGGCGATCCTCTACCTCTTCCGCGCCGGGTTTCGAACGTCGATCTATCGCGCTGCGGAAGCCATGACGGTGTTCGCGGTCATGACGGCAGGCCTGTTCCCGATCATCCACATCGGGCGCCCGTGGAAGTTCTTCTGGTTGTTGCCGTATCCGAACTGGCGTCTGCTCTTTCCGAACTTCAAATCGCCTTTGGTGTGGGACGTCTTCGCGATCTCGACGTATCTCACGATATCGGCGACGTTTCTCTACATCGGGCTGATCCCCGATCTTGCAGTGCTCCGCGACAAGGAGAGCAACCCGACGCGGAAGCGCATCTACGCCATTTTGTCGATGGGCTGGCGCAACAGTGATCGCGAATGGCGTCACTTCGCCAAGGCGTACATGTTCCTCGCGGCGTTCAGTACACCGCTGGTGTTGTCAGTGCACTCCGTCGTTTCCTTCGACTTCGCGATGTCAGACGTGCCCGGCTGGCATACCTCGATCTTCCCCCCCTACTTCGTTGCCGGGGCAATCTTCTCGGGATTCGCGATGGTGTGGACGATCGCGATTCCCCTGCGCAAGTGGTTCAAGCTCGAGCACTACATCACGCTCAACAACCTCGATGCGACCGCGAAGGTTGTGCTGTTCACGTCGCAGGTCGTTGGCTGCGCGTACTTGATCGAATTCTTCGTTGCGTGGTACAGCGGCGTTCGGTCCGAACAGGAGTTCTTCTACAATCGTGTCTTTGGACAGTGGTGGTGGGCGGCATGGATCATGTTGCTGTGCAATATGGTGCTGCCGATGTCGTTGTGGTCCCAGAAGCTGCGACGGAACCCGACGTGGTTGTTCATCTTGAGCCTCTTTATCAACCTCGGCATGTGGTTTGAGCGTTTTGTCATCGTCGTGCCCTCCCTGTCGCACGAGTTTGAACCGTGGCAGTGGGGCAGCTACATGCCGAGCTGGATTGACATGTCGTTCCTCATCGGTTCCTTCGGCTGGTTCTTCATGTGGTTCTTGCTCTTTGTGAAGCAGATGCCAGTCATGGCCATCGCTGAGCTAAAGGAAATCGTGGTGCCGCGTTTGAAGCGTAGCTCGGGCGGAGGGACGCACTGATGCACGGCGTACTTGGTGCCTTTCGCGAACTCGACACGACGGTCGCCGCCATCGAAGATCTCAAAGCCAAGCGCATCGGGGACGTGACCGTCTACTCGCCCACGATCCGACACGAGATTGAACACGCGATCGACGCGCCAGTCAGTGTCGTGCGACGGTTCACGCTCGTTGGCGGGCTGCTTGGTGTTGCGTTCGGCTACTGGGTCGCGATCTGGTCGTCCACGTACTGGCCGCTGGTCACTGGCGGCAAGGCCATTGCTTCGTGGATTCCCTACACCATCATCGGCTTCGAGATGATGGTGCTCGTCGGTGGCCTTAGCACTGTGGCCGGCATGTTCATCAACTCCCGGATTCCGCGTCTCACGGCCACGTCCGGCTACGACGTGCGCTTCTCCGCTGGACACTTTGGCATCTTTGTCGCTTGTGACGCCGCCAAGGCCTCGCAAGCGGAGGCGTTGTTTCGTCAGCATGGTGCAGTGGAGGTACGACGTGAAGCGTGATCGCCTCGCCTCTCGTGCGACGCGTCTTGTGCGCGCGTTCGCGGTCACGATGCTGCCATTAGTCTTCGGCGCATGCACGTGGTTCACCGATTTCAAGCGGCAGCCGAAGATTGATCCGTGGGAGCCGATGTCGCAGAACGATGCGGACAGCACGTCACCGCCGCGCGGCCAGCCCAAGTTCAGTGTGCCGGTGCAGGGCACCTCTGCCGGCGCGTATGCCATTTCGTACGCGGCGCTTCCTGCGGTCATCGACTCCTTCTCCGCTGTCCCCAACCCGGTGCCGGTGGACGCGCGGTCGTTGGAGAATGGACGGATGCAGTATCAGATCAACTGTGCAGTGTGTCACGGCGCGAGCGGCGATGCCAATGGCGGCCTGAAACGTGTGAACCCCGGTTACGGCTACGCGCCGAGCCTGCTCACTCCGTTGGCGATGGGACGATCGGACGGCTACCTCTACGGCATGATCCGAAACGGTCGCGGCTCGATGCCGAGTTACACGCGTATCGAAGAACCTGATCGGTGGGACGTGGTGAACTATGTCCTTGCGCTGCAGGGGAAAACGTCGCTCAAGGCGGACACGATGCCTGCCGGTTACCCCGGGCAGAACGGCACCACGGTTCCGGGGCCGTCGGCCACTGCGCCAACCCGTCCCGCGCCTTACCTGCGCCCCACTATCACCCTCACGCCAGGCTCGTCCGGCGCGAACTCCGCCACAACAGGCGGTGGTAAGGAGAAGCACCCGTGAGCGGCGCACATTTTCACTACCCGACACGACAGGAGTTCGCGCGTCGTCTTGGCGGAAAACCAATTCCGCGAACGGTGACGATGGTCTGCGCACTGTTCGCCGTCGTTGGTCTTGCCACTTTCGTGATTGGCGCGGCGACCGGTCAGGAACGCGCGTGGCATGCGTTCCATTTCAACTGGTTGTTGTTCGCGACCATCTCGTCGGCGGGTGTCGCCTTTGCTGCGGTGC
>JAYSVL010000566.1:0-10137 GCA_043718595.1 Gemmatimonadaceae bacterium | reverse complement strand
GGCGCCCAGCGCGCCACCATTGCACTCTCAAAAAACTCCGCGCCGCATCCGGCCACCGCACAAACCGCGGTGACATGGGTAATTCCGGACGCTTACTGATATTGAAGGACAACGTTGTGAACCCGAAGGAGCGTGCACAAGTTCTTGCGGCTCGGCACGGAAAGGCAACGCATCACGTTTTTGAGAATGCGCTTAAGGGTTTCGCAGCTACACTGGCACCAGACCAAGTGAGCGCCTTGCAGGTCTCGCCAGAAGTCGCCTACATCGAGGAAGATCGCCAAGCTTTTGTGGATGGCGTAGACAATACTCCGGGATGGGGACTTGACCGTATCGATCAGCGTACGTTACCGCGCGATGGCCAGTTCAGCAACGCTTATGACGGCACGGGAGTGACCATCTACATCGTTGACAGCGGCGTGCAGGCATCTCATCCAGACTTTGGCGGTAGAGTCGTAGCCGGGTGGACTTCAGACGCGGCATACTCACCTTTCACTCCCTGCTTCTATCACGGGACTGCAGTTGCTGGGGTGGCAGCTGGCTCGGAATATGGAGTTGCCAAGAACGCCACCATTATCGCGGTCAAGGGAACTCGTATGTGCGACAGTTGGGGGTGGGTCAGTGCATGGACGGCGGGAATTGACTGGGTTGTCGGCCACCACACTTCCGGGCCAGCTGTCCTCAACTTCAGTGTTAGCACAGAGAACTGGATTGATGACATTCTTCCGGGTTCGATGAATGATGCCGTCAAGCGTGCCAAAGCCGACGGGATCTTTGTTGTCGTCAGCGCAGGGAACAGCAACGCGGGTGCGTGCGATTACGCACCGGCAAATGCAAATGAGGTTGTCACGGTCGGGGCAACCAACGCATTAGATCAAAAGGCGTCGTTTTCCAATTGGGGGACGTGCATTGACCTGTTTGCTCCAGGCGAAGGAATCAATACCGCTAACCTTGGAGGCGGGTACACTGCGCCCAACGGCACGTCTTTCGCGGCGCCGTTCGTCGCAGGGGTAGGGGCATTACTTCTGCAGCGGTTCCCGAGTGACCCACCTGAGCGCATTCGCAACATGATTGTAAACGGCGGATCCCGTGTAGTGACATTCCCGAGCGGGAATGGCGGCGAGTCGCCAAATATTCTCCTCTTTTCAAACGTCCCCAGCGCTCCGACGGTGTTGATCAAAGGCCCTGCGTTCATTGGCTGGAGCAACTCTAACTGTCTCTGGGAAGCCGTCATCACAGGAGGCAGAGATCCCTACACGTTTCAGTGGTCAGGTCTGAAATCGGGAACGAACCAAGGCATCATGGGCCCCATCTCTTCAAGTGGTGCTTTCGATTTACAGATTTGGGATGCGCTTGGCCAGTCCGCGACGGCTACGCCCTTCGTCGTGAACATGAATCCGAACGATCCTGGCTACACGTTGTGCAGCGGTGGCCCCGAGTAGGCTAAAACGTTGCATGCCGGACTTATCGTACAGAATAGTTAGCGCTCACGGCACGACGGCAACTGGCATTTCGCGCTTACAGGCGGCCTCGGAGTCTGGTGATCGGTCAGGTCTCCGATGTCGTACACGAAGCGCAACTAACATCCGTTGGAGATCTAACGCGCGCTTGAACGGGTCAGTTCTCAAGGTATCTTCGCGTGCCTCGTTTTCCGCGAGTGTTGTGTTCTCACCATAGTCCGCTCGTGCCTGTCTCCCCCGTGGGCAGTGTACTGATAGAGCATCCTAGGAGCTCTCCACGTGAGTTAGATCGGGACTTACACTTCCGTCGGCCATCGATGTCTACTCTCAGTTTCGCTCGTCACTGTCTCGCACCGCTTCTCGCGACGCTCGCACTCGGAGCTTGCGACGGACTCGGCGCGGGTGTGTGCGAGCACACATACCGCGATCCGCTTCTCGTTCTGCAGACGGTCACCGATGCCCGCACCGGAGCGCCAATAACGCGCGTAGCGGTTCGCGATGTGATGTTCGCCGGGCAACCAATACGCGCGGAGGACTTAGTGCACGGTCCATCTCGCAACGTGGCGCTCGACAGCGGTGGGCTGGTCTGCGCCGCGGACTGCGGGTTCGCAACCTCTCCCGGGCGATACCGCTTCACTGTGGCCGCCCAAGGATACCAGCCGTTAGTCGTAGAGCGCGACGCAGACTATGCGCGCTTCCATGGCGGGTGCCCCTCATACAGCGAGGGCAGCATCGTGATGCGAGTTCAGCTCACGCCGATTGCCGCGACGCCCCCGGTCTAACGCAGCGCTGAAAGCTGACCGGACAAATCCCAGGTCTAGCTGACATGGAGTTGCCCCGATTTAGTGGACGCCCGTCTGCAGGCGCTGCAGATGGTCCGATACCAACCGAAACAGCGGCGAGGCCTGCGGGCGCCGGGTCTGTAGATGCCACGCGCCGCCGGCGCCGCGTCGGGCATACGCGCTCCGGGACCGAGAAGCACCGAGCATACACGCGACGCGAGCGCGGACCGTCACCCTTCCGTTGCGCGACGGGCGGTTTCGCCGCAACGTCCGCGCGTCGTATGAAACGAAGTCGTGGTGCGTTTCACGGGGTGCGTTTTACCGTACCACTTGGCAGTCACCGGGCACGTGCACTCACGCCATCATTCGTCGTTGGCTTTGCCATGCAACACACCTCATCCGGCCGGTGGCTGTCGCATGACCCGTCAACGAGCGCGGTGAACGGGTGGGGACGTGCACACGACCACGAGTACTTGTGGGTGGCCGGTGCGCCGGCACAGGTGAGTGCGGGCTGTTGCAACGGCACGCTGACGTTTGTCGCCGTTGGACTTCGGACGGCGTCGGCGATCGTTAAAGAGCAACGCAGCGCGTAGCCCGCGTTCCGGTTGCAGATTCTTGCCTGTCTCTCACCACGGAATTGTCATGACGCGTTCGCCGCTCACCGCCGTTTCGCGCGGGTATGTCGTTGCCGCAGCACTCACGTTCGGCACCATTGCGTGCACGACGCGCGATACCGCGCCACCGTCCTCGCGTTCGCTCGCTGGCGACTGGGATGTCTATGTTGCGCTTGGCGCGAACAGCGGCGACGGCTTCGAAGGATGGCGTCGTATGGGCTTCGCACACTTCGCCAACGCAGACTCCGGGTTCGTGGGCATCGTGCGTCGACGCGTTGGCACACCAATGCTGGCCGTCACGCACGTCAACGCGACGGGTGACTCGGTCCACTTGCTCGGCGACGGTACCGCGTCGCTCGCCGCAATGTGGCATGGCGACACCGTGAGCGGTGTGCTGATGGAGAACGGCAAGCCGGCGGGACGACGTTGGCGTTTCGTTCGCCGCGCATCGCCGTTCGAGGCAGAACAACCCTACGCGTTGTGGCCCGGTGCACTCTCCGATTCCACCTACGCCGTGACCGAAGATTCGGCGGTGTTCATGACCACGCGCGATGGCGCGAAACTGGTGAGCTACATCGCGCGGCCAGTGGGCAGCGGTCCATTTGGCGTGGTGCTGCAACGCACGCCATACACACGCATCCTGCATCCCGCGGGACGGTACTGGGCCTCACACGGCTACATCTTTGTCGCGCAACACGTGCGCGGTCGCGACATCTCTGACGGCCAGGACTTTGGCGACTACGACACGGATGTGCGCGACGGATACGACGCCGTGGAGTGGGCGGCCAAACTGCCGGGTGCGAACGGCAAGGTGGGCATGATCGGGCATTCCGACGAAGGTCGACTCGCGTGGTACGCCGCCGTGAGCGCGCCGCCGCATCTCGCCGCATTGGCGCCATCGGCAGCCACCGGTGATCCGTGGCGCATTGTGCCGTATGAAGACATGGTCTTCTCGCCAATTAACGTCGCGTGGGCGTGTCTCATGCGCGCGCGCACGCTGCAGAGCATCGACAATCTCGACATCGGTGCGGCGATGATGCACTTGCCGCTCTCCGACTTGCCGCAAAAACTCGGATGCGGGCAAGTGCCGCTCTGGGATCGCTGGATCGCGCATCCGAATCTGGACGCGTACTGGCGTGCGCATGCGGTGACGACAAACATCGCTAAAGTGCGAGCACCGGTGCTGCAGATCTCCGGTTGGTACGACGACTCTCGCGGGCCGATCGACTACACGCTCGCCCTGCAGCGCGTGCCGGGACATCCGTTCATTCGAGTAGTGATGGGGCCGGGTGCGCACAAAGGCGTGGACTACGTGGCGGGCGAATTCGGCCCACAGTCGCGCGTGGACACACGTCCCCTGCAGCTGCGCTGGTTCGATCACTACCTGCTGGGCAAAGACAACGGCGTCGACAAAGAACCGCCATTCGACCTCTTCGTGTTTGGCGACAACACGTGGCGCAAGGAAGCCGAGTTCCCGCTCGCGCGTACCGTGCCTACCAAGTGGTATCTCGCGTCTGCCGGCAACGCACAGACAAGCAATGGCAACGGCACGCTGGACACCATACCACCGGTTGGCGCGGCGGCCGACACGTTCACCTACGATCCCGGCAAGCCCACGCCCTATCTCATCGATTCGCGCGAACTGGAAACGTCGCTCAACGAAGACTTCACGACACTCAACGCCACTCGGCGTGACGCACTGGTGTTCACGTCTAAGCCACTCACGAAACCGATCGAAGTGACGGGTGTTTTGCGTGCGACGATCTGGGCCGCCACCGATGCGCGCGACACGGACTGGAACGTGATGCTCCTGGACGTATTTCCCGACGGGCACGCGGAGCGTGTGCAAGACGGCGTGGCACGCGCACGATTCCGGCGTGGCAGTGAGGCGCCGTTGTTGCTCACGCCGGGACAGGTGGAGCAGTATGACATTGACCTGTGGTTCACGTCGCGCGTATTCACCGCCGGACATCGACTGCGGGTGAGCGTGTCGTCGGCACTTTTCCCCAAGTACAACCGCAACCTCAACACCGGTGGAAACAATGAGCGTGATTCCACGTTTGTTGTCGCGCATCAGCGGCTGCTGCACGATGCAGCGCATCCGTCGCACGTCACCCTGCCGGTGATTCCACGCTAAGGGCGCATGTCACCGGCAGATTGCGCCGCAGCGGCTAGGGACGAGTCGCTTGAGGACCTCGCGCGCACCTCACGTCCCGGTTCGATCCTACGTAAAGTTTTGATGTCGTCAGCGCGGTGCGTCGTTGATCGATCCAACAAACGTATGTAGGAGCGGATCGCGCGCCAGCAGCTGTTTCCATTCCGCCCGTTGCCACGCGCCGGCGAACGGATGCGACTGCGCATGCTTTCCGAAGCATATGCGTTGATGACGCACCACGATGGCGATGAGTTCGGTCGTTCGCACCCGCGCGTTGTCGAAGCAGTAGACGATGTGCAACGCACTGCCGAACGGAGTGGCGGTACTATGCATTCACGCTGCACCGCGCGTCGTTCGTGTGCCGACTGCTCACGCCTTGTTCATCCAAACATCCCAGGTCAGGTCGCCGATCGCCTCGTCCTCAAGCGGCTGCCCGGCGAGCTTGAGCGTCAATTTGATTTGCCCGTGATGATAACCTTCATGCCAGATCATGTGCTGGAGCAACAAAATCGGGTGATCATAGTGCAACTCCATCGCGCGACCTGAGCGGAGTTTACCGGGCACCGCTGCGCGCACGGTTTGTGCACTCTCGTGTAGCCATTGTGCAATGCGCGTCCGGTCGCGCTCCGTGCGCCACTCTCCGACGGGCACCGGCGTCGCGGATTCTGGTGCATCTTCCGCGACAAAGATCAATCGGCAGTAGTGCATGTGCAGGAACAACCCGCCGATCGTTGGGCTCGTGGGTGTTGGCCGAAGGTCGAGCGCACCATCCGGAATCGCGCGCAACAAGTTGACGAGGATGGTGTTGTTGCGCGCCCACGAATCCAGCAGGGCGTCAAGGAGTGCGTCGTACGCGTTGTTTGACATGGTGTTCAGTGAGGATAACGAAAACCGAGCGCGCATGCCTTCCGCGTCCAGCACCAAACGCGCCGCGGTTTTTGTCGAGATTCATCCGTTCCCCCGTGACCATCGCGGCACCGGGCGATCACAACACGTTGTCTGACATGTCGCTGCAACCGAGTTTGTGCTCCAGGACGTTGGTGCCCAGAGCATGCTGGAGCAGTTCGCGGAGGCTGATGGACGGGGAACGTACAGCCGAGCGTCAGGCGATCGGGAGTGCGATGGCAACGACCGCGCGCATTTCAGTCCCGTCTAAGCGGTGATGGTCTCTGCTACAGTCGATCACCGAACTCCTTGATGGCAACAGCGAGTGCAGAGTCCAGCCACCGCTCAAACGCCGCACGAATCTCACTCTGCTCCGTCTGCCAAGTGATCACAAACGGCTCGAGTGAACATGGCGTGAACTCCTCCGCGATGCTCTCTCGATCGTCGGAACCCTCGAACGACTCGAGCCGAGCAAAACTTGTTGCTTCCATGATTCCTGTCAGTTCCCGACCGACGTGGTGGAACGAGACGACAAAGACCAGCCGCTCTCGGACGAGGCGAAACGTGGACTTCAGGAAGTAGTGGTCTTCGGTGAAGTTCACGAACTTACCGGAGCGCTCACTCGACTTGATAATGTCGAACTTATACCAATGCGCATTCCCCTGATCAGGACCGCCGATCTTGATATGGATGTCCGGTTTGGCCAGAACTGCGACGGATTCCTTCAAAGCATTCAGGGTTTCTTGCACCTTAAGTCGCGTCGTGCCTCGAAGTGTCAACGCCAGTTGGTTCACCAGGCGATACTCAGTGTGCTTCAGCTGCCGCTTCTTCGCGAGCTTCGCTCCAATGCTATCAATAACGGAGGACGAGAGCGATTGATTCTGTGCGTCCACAGTGCTTGTGTCGATGCTCAACGCCTGCAGGATCGCATTTCGCTGTAACCGTGCGAATAGCTGCGCGAGTCCCGTCAGATCGCCGAAGTCTGCTGCCTCGAGCGCTTCCAGATACTCTGCACGAAGATCTCGGTCAACAACCAACGGCAGCAGAGTGTGTTGTAGCAAATGCATCGTGGTCAATGTGCGCCCGACACGACCGTTCCCGTCCTGATATGGATGGATTTGCGTGAACCGATGATGAGACCACGCCGCAACAATTATGGGATCCTCATTTTTGTAATCATCAATGAGCGACAGCAGACGGTCCACTTCCGCGTCTACGTGAACGGGTGGACAGTACTCGTGAACGCCTCCATCGGGTCGCGCGGGATTATTGGGCTGATCCTTGAACTTCCCGTGAACAAGGGGGATTTCGAAGCGCTTGCCAAACTGATCGACCGCAACCGTGGCATCCTGATGGCGAGTCATGGTAGCGTGAAGTTCATGCATCAGGCCCTTTGTAAGCGCTCTGCTCTTACCCACGCAATCCATCACGAGCTGGATTGCTGCCTCGTGGTCTTTCAGGATCGTGATGAGTCGTGCTGGCTCGACATCGGTACCAGAACGGGCGACCAGATCTTCACGAAAGCCAGCCTCGACGAGAACTTCTGTCGTACCTCGATCCACATCGTAGATGCGCTCGATGATTCCCGTTTCAACACTAAGCCTCCTGACGAGCGCAGCAGAGAATTTTGCGAGGCTAGCGGGACTAGACTCCGTGAGCTGCTTACGCAGGGTATGCCAGCTCTCGTAGAGCGGTCGAATCGCCGCGAGGTCGATGGACCGATCGTTGGCGCTTAGCGGTTCGAGCGGCTCCCATTTATAGCTTCGCATCGATCCAAGTAGGTAGTGCGACGGTTGATCCTGGCGAAAGCTAACCCGCGCTTGGAATCTCCTGCTAGTGAACGTCGCTTCGAGGCTCGGGACGGAAACTCATGCGCCCGTCCGGCACTTGCGACCAGGCGGTGAGCGTCTTCAGGCGCTCCGTCTGATAGGTTCTCGATCAGGAAGTCGTACCGCGTCATCCCACGCCTTCATGAGTGTCCAACGACGCTGCTCCTTACGGCACCACCGTGCGCACGAGATAAAACTGCTCCTGTCGCGGTCGAAAGAACACGTAGCCGTTCTCGGTGAGATACGCACAGTCTTCGAACATCACAAACAACTTCTTGCCGCCCCACTCGGGGATCGGTGTGGCGGCGTTGAGTTCAATCGACTGGTACGACCCAAGCCGCAGTCGCGCGTTGAGCGCCGTGGTATCACTGCGCAGTGGGCTCCGGAAATCGATGGACGTACCAAGTCCGTGCCCGTGATTGCCCAGCGGATGTGAATAGATCATCGCCTCAATCCCTTGTTGCCTCATCTCGGCCATCGTACCCGTGAACACGCTGCCACCAGTACGACCCGGGCGCGCTTGACGCTGCGTCATCGCATCCTGCAACGCGTTGGCGTTCTTCATCGCGGCCTTGAGTCCTGCCGGCGCGTCGCTCTCTCCGGGCTTGAGGACATACGCCATCTTCTGCCAGTCGGTATCAAAACCCATGTAGCTGATGCCGAAATCGATATGCACAACATCACCCGGCTGCAGCACCGTGCCCTCCGGTGCAATCGCCAGAAACCCGCGCGATGTTGCAATCTCACCAACTGCGCGCTGTACACGCAGATCTGGCTGGAACCACGTTCGCACGCCGGCGGCACCCAACATGTCGTAGAGCGCTCGGCGCACATCACCCACAGTTGTGGTGCCGGGGGTGATCACTGCGTTTGACAATGCACGTTTCACAATCGCTTCTGTCACCGCAACGGCGGCCGTATAGTGCGGCAGCTCTTCTGGCAAACGCGTATCGAGATATTCCTGTACCAGATCGGCCGCGCTCACAAATGTCTTTTCTGCGTCGGGGCCGAGCGTTTCGGCGAGGAAGCGATAGGCATCGTAACCGAGGCCGCGTGTTTGTCCGCGAGTGCCGCGAATGCCGAGTCCGATCGTTGCTGGCTTGTACTGCGCGTAGAGGTCGCGCAGCGTTGCGGCCGGTGGGCGCGGTTCGGTGAACGGTGCGTCAAAAAAGCGCGCGAGATTTTCTTCGGTGTAGCCGGTGATGGCGAACTTCTTGAGTCCTTGTTCACCAGCGTCAAAGAAAACAAAAATGTCGCGGTTGCCGGTGTACGGGCGCGGTGGCGCGACGAATGGGAGTACCGGATCGTCGTGAAACTCCTCGTTGACCACAATCCACATGGCGATGTTGTGGCGGCGCATCATTGGCAACAGCAGCGCGTGTTTCTTGACGAGCCATGCTTCGCGCACCGCGATCTGCTGCGACCATGGGAGCAGGGAGTCGGCCTGCGGCACGCGATACGGGCGTGAAACCGCCGGTACGCGTTGCGCGCGCAGTGCACTCGGCACCGGCGTGGACGCGGTGTAAAGCAGGAAGGCCGTGAGCGTAAGAGACAGACGCATGCGAAAGGGGGTATGGGTCACACACAATATGGCCCGCTCACCGGTTCCCGGCCTGTCGACGCACATCGGTATCGCGCCGTAATTTTCACGTTCCATCCACTCACGGAGCAGCATCATGGCGATGAAGGACTCCCTTGACCACCAGCCCTGCACGACATTGATTATTATCACTAGTGACTAAAGAGAATCCCATGAACGCAAAGTTTCACGATGTACTGGCGGCGGCGGCCCGCTTACAGCAGGTAGTACCCGACGCGGTGCTCGTGGGCGGGACGGCGGCAGCACACCACGCCGGGCACCGAATCTCGTTCGACGACGACCACGTCCTCACGGACCTACAGCACCGGTTCGATGCAGTGCTGCAGGCACTCGAAGACACGACGGGGTGGGTGACGTCAAGAGTTCGGCCGCAGGTGCTCATACTCGGCAGTCTGAACGGTGTCGAGACTGGCGTTCGCCAGCTCATTCGGCGTCGACCTTTGGAGACGGAGGTCGGCTCATTCGGCGGACGTTCACTACAGGTGCCAACCATTGCCGAAATCTTTCGCATAGGGGTGGCTGGTGCTGCGCAGAAACGCGGTCCGTGACTACCTCGATGTTGTCGCGCTCGCTGATCGACTTGGCGCGCGCCGATCAGCAGAGCTGGTGCTGAGTCTTGACGAGTACTACGAGGATCAGATCGGTGCGGACGGGCTTCGCATTTCGACGCAACTCATTAAGCAGCTCGCTGAGCCTGCACCTTATGACTTGTCGGCGGTCGAGCTGGCCCACTATCGCGAACTTGACCAGCGCTGGCGAGACTGGCCGACGGTTGTCACTGCTGCACGCGCGCTCGCGTCGGATACGCTCGATCT
>JAYSVL010000565.1:0-10140 GCA_043718595.1 Gemmatimonadaceae bacterium | reverse complement strand
CACCGCCGACCACGGCAATGACCCAACCACACCGTCAACCGACCATGCGCGCGAGCGTGTGCCGTTGCTCGTGACCGGGTCACATGTGCACAGCGGTTCGCTTGGCGAACGCGAGACGTTCTCTGATCTCGGCGCAACGGTGGCCGAGTGGCTTGGGCTGGCCTGGCGAGGGCAGGGGATATCGTTTCTGTCGCAGCTGGTCCAGCAGTGACAGGTGCCACCCTGGAGCCACAGCTCGCGCCCAACGTGCAGGCGCTGCGCAGCGCCGCGGATGGCGCTCGCCTAAACGCATGGTGTCCGTATTCGAACTTCCCGGTTGGTGCGGCCCTGGAGTGCGACGATGGTCGCATTTTCGTGGGATGCAACGTTGAGAACGCCGCCTATCCCGCCGGAACGTGTGCCGAACGTGTGGCGCTCGGCACGGCGATCGCTGCTGGTGCTCGTCGATTCACTCGCATCGTCATCACGTCGGCAGTACATGCGCCGACGCCTCCCTGTGGCATCTGTCGGCAGGCACTCGTCGAGTTTGCCCCGACACTTGAGGTCATCGCTATTTCTCCGCTCGGACTGCTTTCGCGTTGGTCGCTCGCCGACCTTCTGCCCGCCCCGTTCACGACAGCGTCACTCGAAAATGTTTGAGTATTTCTCGGGAACGCGATGGCTGCAGCGCGGCGCGCTGCGTCTCGGACTCGTGTTGCTGATCGCGACGAGTGTGACTGTTGCCGCCTGCACCGAATCCTTTGACGGTGGGAGCGCATGTCCATCGTTATGTCCGGCGAAGCCGAATACGTTTCGCGACACGACGATTGAGGCAGTGGTGCTCGACACCTCGCTCTCAGGTTTTCCGTCACTCGGGTTGTCGCCCACCGTGCTCATCGCCACGCGACCGGACACACTCGTGACGCGCGGCGTCATTCGTTTTGACATTCTGCCTACGTCGTTCAATCCCAATGGTGGCTCGACCTTCACCGAAATCTCGGCGATTGACTCCGTGTATCTGCGGTTGCCCCTCGACAGTACCGGCCGACTTGGCACATTGCCCGTCACACTCAGCGTCTTCGACGTCGACACAACCGTCAACGATAGTGTGAGCAGCGTTGTGAATGGTCTGTTTCGCGCGGACCGGCGCGTGGGATCGGTGACGTTTATTCCGTCGCTGGTCGGCGACTCGTTGCGCATCCCGCTGTCACCGTCAGCGCTGCTGGCGAAGATCACCAAGAGCAGCCGGTTTCGTGTTGGATTGCAGATCACCGGTGGCACGGGCCAGCTGCGCGCGGTCGCATTCGTCAACGGTGCCGGGGCGCCGAGCCTCGTGTTCGAGCCAACCAGCGACACGACCATTGCGCCAATGACCGTCGCACCGAACACCTCCTTCGCGGATGCGACGAGCGATGTGCAGTTAGCGTATCAGGTGTACGGGTTGGTGAACGTCGGCTCGAAACCGCCCGACGCTACGACGCTGATCGTTGGCGGGTATCCGGCGTACCGTTCCTATCTGCGTTTCGCGTTGCCCGTGCGCATCTCCGACTCGTCGACCATCGTGCGTGCGGAGGTGTTGTTGACGCAACGTCGGTCATCGTTTGGTAATGTTGGTGACACGGTGATAATCGTGCCACTCGTGCCGACATCGACCACGGTCGTGTCCGATCTCCGTCGTATTCTGGATCTGTCGGCGGACGGCAGTTTTGCGAGTCTCGATTCCACACGACTCGTGCCGCGTGACAGCGGACTGCGTGTGCTGAACGTGCTCAATCTCGTACGCAGTTGGCCGGCGCTGTCGACAACGGTGCCGCGCGCCTTGGCGTTTCGCATCAACAATGAAGGGGCGCAACCCGCAGAGTTGCGGTTCTTCTCGAGCGAGGCCGCATCTTCGTTGCGCCCGCGGCTGCGGATCACCTACCTCCCGCGCTCGGAGTTTGCGATTCCATGATGCGCCTTCGAATGAATCACGCGCGCACGAGGGCTGCGACTGGGCGAACGTCGCGCGCGCTCGCTTGTGTGGCGACGGTGTTGTGCACGGCTGCGGCAAGCGCGCAGGGCACCCTTAGTGGGCTTGGCTTCGGCTATCCCGTTGGCGGCACCAGCACGCGCGCATCAGGTACGGCCGGCTCCTTCGGGCAGTTCGATGTGCTGAGTCCGGTCAACGCGGCATCGCTCGGCGCGTTGCCACGCACACTGATCACCGTGCAAACCGAGCCAGAGTTCCGCACGCTGCGCACGGGTAGCAGCAAGGAACGCACGACGGCAGAGCGCGTTCCGCTCCTACTGGTCGCGTTCCCGGCCAACCACGGACTTGGTATTGCATTCAGCGCGTCCACATTTCTCGATCGCAGTTATAGCACGAGTACTACCGGCAGTTTTGTTCTTGACGGCACGACTCTCAGTACGGCTGATCGCAACGATGTCCGCGGTTCGATAGGCGATTTGCGAGCAGCCGTGGGGTGGCGCGTTAACACCAAGGTGCGCGTTGGCTTGGGCGGACATTTGTTTACCGGCGACAATGTGGTCGTGCGTTCGCGCACGTTTTCCGACACGCTCAAGTTTGGGAACGTGCTCGACTCGTCCCGGGTGACGTACTTTGGGAAAGCCGTATCCGTCGGTGGCGAGTTGCAGGTGGTGAAGGGTTTGGCGGCGCTGGCGTCGTATCGGGCGGGTGGATCGATGGAATCGCGCATACGCGACACCATACGCACGCGCGGCAACGTGCCGGATCGTCTCGGCGTTGCCTTGCGCTACGACGGTATCGTCGGCTCGACCTTTGCCGTTGGACTGGAGCAGCAGACGTGGTCGAAGATGCGCGGGCTGGGCTCCGACCTCGTGCAGGCACACGATGCGACCAACTGGCACGTCGGTGCTGAAGTCGCCGGCCCTAAATTGCGCGGCACCGCCATGCAACTCCGTCTCGGATATGCGAAGAATCAGCTGCCTTTTGGCGTTGATGGTCGCACGGTGAGAGAGTCGCGCATCAGCGGTGGCTTTGGACTACCGGTTGCGTTCGAGCGCGCGTCGATTGACATGTCCTTGCAACGCGCGAATCGTATCCTGCAAGGGTCCGCGGCGTCCAAAGAATCGGCGTGGATGCTGGGTTTCGGCATTCAAGTGCGTCCCTGACGCGACGTTGCGGTCCATGAGCGATCCCGCCAAGCCGACAGTCTACATCGAGACGTACGGCTGTCAGATGAATGTGTCTGACTCGGAGCTTATGTACGGCACGCTGGCGGCGCATGGGTACGAAGCCGTCGACGTGCCCGACGGCGCCGACGTGATCCTCGTGAACACCTGCGCTATTCGCGAGAACGCCGAAACGCGCGTGATCGGACGACTTGGCGAGTTGAAACGCCACATGGGACGCAACACGATTGTTGGAGTGACTGGATGCATGGCGCAGCGACTCGGCGCGCGCATACTCACGCAAGCGAAGCACGTGTCGCTGGTCGTTGGGCCTGACGGTTACCGAGCACTGCCATCATTGCTCGAGGGCGCACGTCGTGGTGAGCGCTTCAGCGCGACCGACTTCGATCTCGAGGAGCACTACGAAGATGTGGTCGCTCGCCGTTTCGAAGGTGTCAAGGCGTGGATTCCCGTGCAACGCGGGTGCAACTATCGCTGCACGTATTGCGTCGTGCCACAGACCCGTGGCGCTGAGCGCAGCCGGAAGCTCGGCGACGTTGTGCGCGAGACGCGAGACGTGGTGGCGCAGGGATTGAGTGAGGTCGTGCTCCTCGGGCAGACGGTGAATTCGTACAACGACGGCACGCATGATTTCGCCGACTTGCTGCGGGCGGTTGGTGCCGTGGACGGAGTCCGTCGCCTGCGGTACACAAGCCCGCTCCCGAACGATTTCAGCGAGCGCGTGATTGCCGCCATGGCCGACGTGCCGACGGTCTGCGAGCATGTGCATCTGCCGATGCAAAGTGGTTCGACCACGATGCTTAAGCGCATGTTGCGGCGGTATTCGCGCGACGACTATCTCGCCTGTGTGGCGCGGCTGCGGGCGGCGATCCCAGGCCTGTCGATCACGACGGATATCATCGTGGGCTTTCCCGGCGAAACAGACCAGGAGTTCGCGGACACACTGTCGTTGTGTCGCGAAGTGCGATTCGACGACGCGTTCATGTTCAAGTTTTCCATGCGCGAGGGAACGCCAGCGGAACGCATGCCCGTCGAATGGGCTGTGCCTGATGACGTCGTGGCCGATCGCTTTGAGCGGTTGCTGCACGCGGTTCGGGGGATCAGTCGCGACACCAATCTCGGTCGCCTTGGCGTGAAGACTGAAGTGCTCATCGAAAAGGTCGCTCGTGATGGTGAGCTGCTGCAGGCGCGCACGCGGGACTTCCGCACCGTGCTGGTGCCTGCATCCGCCGGCGCCGTGGGTGACTACATCACCGTCGAACTGACCGGTACGACGGGCGCCACGTTCTCCGGTACACCAATCGCGCCCGTGCCGCGTACGCCCGCCGGTGGCGAGCGTCGTCCTCTCCCAATGGCTGTGTAGCGCAGCGCAGTGCGGTTGATGTCACACGGGATGAGCGAAACGCAGGGGTTGGGCCGACTTTTCGACCTGTTTCGACAGATTGGCGCGCAAATCGCCGCCGCACTCCGATTCGCGATCGGTTGGCATACGATGCAGTGAAATGAGCGCTCTCGCGTTGTAACGATGACAGGGCACGCTGCGCACCGGCATACCGTGCGGCGTGCCTTTGCTCATTCATCTCGTCAGCTGCTGGCTCGCCGGCCTATTCGTTGCCGCGATCGCCCACGCACCAGAGAGCCCATGGTCGCCCACCGCGCTCACCATCGGTATTCGTTTGATGGTTGGCCTGGCTGCCATCGCGATCGCTGCGGCGTGGCGACACGTGGTGTCGTCACAAATCGCGGCGCTCGCCACCGTGACGGTTGCGGCGCTCGCCATTGGCGACGCGGACGCGCGGATTCGCGCGCGATGCACCAACGCCCTTTCGCGCCAGGCGATGCTCACTGTGGCGATCGATGCGCGCGCCGAGGCGGGTCGTCGTGTCAGCGGCGTCACGCGAGGGTCGGACGCGCTCGAGCGATGTGTGGTGCCAATGACAGTTCGAGTACAAAGCGGAAGCGCGCCGCCTGGAGCCGTTGTCTCGTTCGAGGGTACCGTGCGCACAACACGCACCGGACTGCGTCTCGACGGCCACATCGTTGCCACCAGTCGGCGCGAGCAGTTGCGCGCGTGGCGCGGCAACGCTGGCGAACGCATTGACAGCTTGTTCGGCCCAAACGCGGCACTGGTGCGCGCGTTGCTCATTGCCGATCATCGCGGCATTGATCCCGCCGTGCGCGACCGCTTCGCCGATGCCGGGTTGGTGCATATGCTCTCCATCTCGGGGCTGCATGTCGCCATCATCGCATCGACGCTACTCACGCTGGCCAGTGCGCTGCGGATGTCGCGCGCGCATGCGCACAGCGGCGCCGTTCTCATCGTCGCTGCGTACGTCCTCATCCTCGGCGCGCCGGCGCCTGCCGTTCGCAGTGCGGTGATGTTGTCGACGGTTGTTGTTACCGAACGCTGGCAGCGTCCAGTGCACCCGTGGACGGCGTTGGCGTTGGGCGCGGTGTTGCCGACGATTCAGCCATCGGTCGTACTCGATCTTGGCTGGCAGCTCAGTGTGTCGGGGATGGCCGCGCTGGTGGCGGCGGGCGCGTTGTTTCGCCGATTACGAGGCGCCGAGTTAACGACCAGAACTCGCGCGACGCGATTCCTGCGATGGGTACGTTCGCTCCGCGGCGTACGGTGGACGCTGTGCCGTGAGGCGTGCACGGGAGTCATCGCCACTGCGGTGACGGCGCCGTTGATCGCGTGGACGTTCGGACGCGTGAGTCTCATTGCGCCGCTCAGCAACATCGCAGCCGGACCCGTCGTCGCCGCGTTGCAACCCGCGCTCTTTGTGGCGATGCTGCTGTCGCCGTGGCCGAGCGCCGCTCAGTGGGCCGCTGACGCTTGCGCCGTGCCGTTGGCGCTACTCGATCGCATTGCGACGGCATCTGCGTCGGTGCCCTGGGCGGTCGTGCACGTCGCACCAACGTTGGCGACGGCATGCTGCGCTGGTGTCGCATCTGCTGCCATGGTTCGTGCGACAGCGTCCCGTCGCTGGCGTCCCGCCGCGGGGGTAGCGGCGGTTGCCATGGTGACGGCAATTTGGCTACCGCTCCTTAGTCGTCCAGTTGGACGACTCGAGTTGCACGTGCTTGATGTCGGCCAGGGCGACGCGCTCGCATTGCGAACGCCACGTGGACGCTGGGTGGTGATTGACGCCGGACGACGATGGGATGGTGGCGACGCCGGTCGGCGAACGGTGGTGCCGTATCTGCGTCGCCTTGGCGGCGATGTCGCGATGTTCGTGCTCACGCACGCGCATGACGATCACGCGGGCGGCGCGGCCAGCGTGGTGGAGGCACTACATCCCGCACAATGGTGGGAACCTGCGTTTGTCACCGGCAGTGAGGGATACCGACGCGCGCTCGAGGCAGTGCGCAAGACGTCGGTTCCATGGCATCGGGTCGCGCCCGGTGACAAGCTCGACATCGACGGCGTACGATTCGACGTGCTCGCTCCCGATTCAAGTTGGACCGCGGCGCAAAGCGACGCGAACGAGACGTCCGTCGTCATCCGGGTGTCGTTCGGTGCGGTCGCCTTCATGCTCACCGGCGACGCCGAAGCGAGCGAGGAGCAGTGGCTTGTGCGTCACGCCGCGAAGCTCGGCGCCGACGTGCTCAAGCTCGGCCATCATGGCAGTAAAACAAGTTCGAGCGCGCCCTTCCTCGACGCGGTCAGTCCCGTCCTGGGCATCGTATCGGTCGGCGCTGACAATACGTACGGCCATCCGTCCCCGGAAACGATTCAGGCGTTTGCGCAGCGCCGGATTCCGTTGTTGCGTACGGATCGTGAAGGCGGCATCGTGGTGTCGACGGACGGTCGCATGATCACGGTGCGGACGCGCCGAGACGAGTATCAGGTTGACCCCACATTGGAGCGTCGGGAGCGATGAGTTGGTCGGGATGCTGGCACGTACTCTCAGGGCGGCCACTGGCGTTGCCCGCCGCGCTGCTGCTGCGTCATCCGTCGCTCGTGGACGCACGATGGCGCGTGGGTGGATTGCCACCGCGGGTCGGTGGCTGGGCACTCGGCAAGTCGAGCGTGCTGGGCATTGCGATTGGCCAGACCGTCTTTCTCGCACCGCATGCACCAATGGACGCTGCATTGCTCTTGCACGAGCTCGCCCACGTGCGTCAGTTTCAGCGGGAGTGGGGCTTTGTGATCCGGTATCTGTGGCAAAGCGTGCGTCACGGCTACCAACAGAACCGATACGAAATTGAAGCGAACGCGTTCGCAGCCGCGCGCGTGGCCGCGTCGTCCTGACCTCCCTTCTCTCCCGCCTTGACCGCGCGTCGGCATCGTCACTGATTCCAGCGCGCGATACGGGCGATCTCATTCTCCGAAGGAGTTTTACGTGGTAAGCCATACGGCCACTTCCGTCGTCACGATTGAACGGTTCATCATCGAGCAGGAGCGCGCCTTTCCGGATGCCACGGGAGAATTGTCCGGCATTCTGTACGACATGGCGCTTGCTGGAAAGATGATTGCCAACAAAGTGCGCAGCGCTGGCTTGGCGGATATTCTGGGTGCAACGACTGATGTGAACGTGCAGGGCGAAGTGCAGCAAAAGCTCGACGTGATTTCGAATGAGATCATCGTCAAAGCATTTGATCACGGTGGGCGTTTGTGCGCGATGGCGTCGGAGGAAGAGGCCGATATCATCCACATCCCGGAAGGCTTCCGGAACGGCAAGTACGTGTTGTTGTTCGACCCACTCGACGGATCATCCAACATCGATGTCAACGTGCCGGTTGGCACGATCTTTTCCGTGTATCGGAAGATTACGCGCGGGGCGCGCGGAGAGATGGAAGACATGTTGCAGCCCGGTCGTCGTCAGGTGGCCGCCGGCTATGTGATCTATGGATCGAGCACGATGCTGGTGTACACCACGGGGCAAGGAGCGCACGGTTTTACGCTCGACCCATCGATCGGCGAATTCCTGCTCTCGCACCCGCATATTCGTATCCCCGATCGCGCGCGATATCTCTCGGTCAACGACGCGTACGAGCAAGACTGGCCAGAACCGACACGCGCGCTGATGCGACGCTATCGCGGCCTTGATGGCGAACGCAAACCACTCAACGTGCGATACGTTGGTTCGCTCGTGGCGGACTTTCATCGCAACCTGCTCGGCGGTGGTATCTTCTGCTATCCGGCCAACGCAAAATCACCAATGGGCAAGCTGCGCTTGTTGTACGAGGCAAATCCGCTGGCCTTTATCGCCGAGCAAGCGGGTGGACTGGCGACGGACGGACATCGTCGCATCATGGATGTTGAGGCGAAAGTACTGCATCAGCGCACGCCGCTCTACATCGGCAGCAAGGCGGAAGTGGAAACGGTGACGGAGTTTCCGTTGCCCGAGATGGTCGCGCCCGGCATCCCTGAGCGTCGCGGATCACGCGCTTGACGTCGACGTTGCAAACGCGCGGGCGGTGCCGCTAATGCCGCTCGCCGAACGCCACGTTTGAGCATGGCTTCAACAGAACGTTTTTCTCCCTCAGGCATCCCGGTCGACGCGGTCATTCGGCCAGCAGATGTCGATACGAACTACGCGCACGATCTCGGCGATCCCGGTCAGTATCCGTTCACGCGTGGCGTGCAGCCGACGATGTATCGGGATCGGTTGTGGACGATGCGACAGTACGCGGGGTTTGGCACCGCGCGATCGACCAACGAGCGGTTCAAGCTACTGCTTGATGCTGGGCAGACGGGACTTTCCGTCGCGTTTGACTTGCCGACGCAGATGGGGATCGACTCTGACTCGCCGCGCGCGCTTGGCGAAGTAGGGCGGGTCGGTGTGGCCATTGACACAGTCGACGACATGCACGTGCTGCTGGACGGCGTGCCGCTCGACAAAGTCTCCACGAGCATGACGATCAACGCGACCGCGTCGACGCTACTCGCGATGTACATCGTGGTCGCCGAAGAGCGCGGCATATCGCGCAGCGCGCTGTCGGGCACCGTACAGAACGATATCCTCAAAGAATACATCGCCCGCGGCACATACATTTATCCGCCAGCGCCGTCGCTCGCGCTGACTGCTGAGATGTTTCGTTTTTGCGCGACGGAAGTACCGCAGTGGAATCCCATCTCCATCTCGGGATACCACATTCGCGAAGCTGGGTCGACCGCCGTGCAGGAAGTGGCGTTCACCTTTGCCGATGCGCTCGCTTACGTGCAGCAAGCACTGGACACCGGCTTGGCGATTGATGACTTCGCACCGCGACTGTCGTTTTTCTTCGCGGCGCACAGTGACCTGTTTGAAGAGGTCGCGAAGTTTCGTGCGGCACGACGGCTATGGGCGCGACTGATGCGCGATCGGTTTGGCGGTAACGACCAGAGTTGCCGACTGCGTTTTCACACACAAACCGGTGGTGTCACGCTCACCGCACAACAACCCCTCAACAACGTGGTGCGTGTGACGGTACAGGCGTTGGCCGCCGCGTTAGGTGGCACACAGTCACTGCACACCAATGGTTATGACGAAGCGCTGGCCCTGCCAACCGCCGATGCGGCGACATTGGCGCTGCGCACGCAGCAGATCGTGGGCTACGAGTCGGGCGTCGCACAAACCGTGGATCCGCTGGCCGGCAGCTGGTATGTGGAGCAGCTCACCGACGCCATTGAGGCGCGCGCCATCGCGCTGATCGAACGCGTTGACGCGCTGGGAGGTGCCGCGATGGCCATTCGCGCGGGATTTTTTCAGGAAGAGATCGGACGCAGCGCGTACGAGCACCAGTTGCGCGTCGAGGCTGGCGAGACCGTCGTCATCGGTGTCAATCGCTTCAGTGACGGACGAGAGCCGCCGATCATCCCGGCACCGGATTTCTCCGCGCTGGAGCGCGGGCAGGTGGCCGCGCTCGGTGAGGTGAAGTCCACGCGTGACGCCGCGCAGGTACGGCGGACCCTCGAGGCGATCGCCGAGGCGGCACCCGAGTATTTGCCATCACATGTGGGCGCACGCGAACCCATGATGCCGCGCATCGTTGATGCCGTACGGGCACGGGCGTCGG
>JAYSVL010000564.1:0-10153 GCA_043718595.1 Gemmatimonadaceae bacterium | reverse complement strand
CCCGAGATCAAAGCGCGTAAAGACCTCGCCGAGATGGCGCTGCTCAAAGTGAGTCGCTTGTCGGTGGTGCCGGTTACTGAAACGGAGTGGATGACAATCATTGCCATGAGCAACAGCTAACACGCGCGTGACGCGCAGCGCACCAACCATCGTCAACGTCGGCTATCGCTCCACGAATTTCTGGGTGATCAGCGCTCGTACATCGCGACTTCTGATCGACCTCGGCTGGCCGGGCACGATGTCGACCATGCGCGCCACGCTCGATCGCATGGGCGTGCCGCAAAAGGAGATCGTGTGTGGGCTGGCGACCCACTATCACATCGATCATGCCGGACTCGCCCAAGACCTGAAACGCACCGGTATGCAGTTGCTCGTCGCCGATGTACAAGTGGAATGGATTCCGCGCATGAAGGAGCACATCAAGCCGACCGACCATTTCACCGACATCACCCTGCACGACAATCGCGTGTTCGCCCTGGAAGACAGTCGCACGTTGCTCGCCGCGTACGGCATAGCAGGGCAGGTGGTTCACACGCCGGGACACTCGCCGGATAGCGTGTCGCTGTTGCTCGACACGGGCGCAGTGTTCACCGGTGATCTCACGCATCCCAAGTTCATCACCGACGATGAGCGCGAGGTGACCATGGCCAGCTGGCAACGACTGCGCGACCTGGGGGCGACGACAGTGCATCCCGGGCATGGGCCAGTGCGGCCGATGTAGCACAGTAGGTTGCGCTGACATATTGGAAACAGTATGTTGAACCTATGTATGATATACAGACTCTCCATATTCTCCTCCGCGATGCTCGCCGGCGGTCTGACCTTACACAACGTGACCTCGCCAGTCGAGTCGGCACGTCGCAGTCGGCAATCGCTGCGCTCGAACACGGTGATACCAACCCAACAATCGACACCTTGCGTCGGTGTGCGGCCGCCGTGGGCGTCGAATTGTATGTCACGTTGCAGCCATTCTCGGCGCCGGATGCGATCGTGCAGGTGTACAAACGGGACGTAGATCGCGGTGCAATTCGTGACAACCTTCGCACGTCGGTCGACGACCGGCTGCGAACGCTGAGCGAATGGCAGCAAGACGGGCGCGAGCTACAACGTGTCACGACGCTGGCCAAGCGCAGCAAGCGCATGGCCGCAGCTCCATGACGCAACTCGAACGATTACTCGCCGCGTTGCACCACGAAAGCGTGGAGTTCATCGTCGTCGGCGGCGTGGCCGCGCGCGCACACGGATCTTCGCGCCTCACCGACGATCTCGACATTTCATATGCACGAACGCCGGCGAATCTCGCTCGCATAGTGCGTGCTCTCGCGCCGCTGGCGCCCTATTTGCGCGGTGCACCACTCGGCCTGCCGTTCGATTGGTCGGTGGCGACGCTGCGCGCGGGACTCAATTTCACACTCACCACGACGGCTGGCGCGATTGACCTGCTCGGCGAGATCACCGGTGGCGGGCAGTACAATGACCTCGTGCCGCACTCGCTGACCATCACAATTTTTGGGCACGAAACACAACTGCTCGACTTGCCGTGGCTCGTTCGCGTGAAGCGTGCAGCTGGCCGACCAAAAGACTTCGAGGTAGTCGCCGAGTTGGAGGCCATTCAGGAAGAACGCCTGCGCGATGACGGGTAGCGCGTGCGTACTGGTGCCTCCCTTTTCATTCTTTCTGCTTCTACTCTGCGCACTCAGCGGTCCTCAGCTCGTCTCCGCGCCAAAGCTGTTTGTAGTTCTTACGAGTGCACCACGGCGCCAACATGACCCGCCACCACTCGCCACTGCGTCGCACGCTTGACCCACACGCGGGTGTACCGAAACGGCCCGACAAACGGCGCTCCCTCAAACGTGCCGGCGAGTTGCATCAACGCGCTAACCACTGCCGTGCCACCAAAATGGAGAATGTGCTGGTCGACGAGATGTAGTTGCGTCAGTTGCATGCGTCGCGTGTGATGGGCAGCGATGTCGTCGGCTTTCCCGATCACGACACCCGTCGGCATCGTGAAAATGAGTTCATCGTCCACCAGTCGATCAAGCGTTGCCACGTCGCCGTCCAGCATCGCAACACGCAACTCCGATTCGAGCGCGACAATCTCCGCGTCAATCATCTGCTCATCGATTCATGTACACGCGATAGCTCGCGAGTTCCGCGCGACCGCTGACCGCGCTCGTCAACGCGTCCTCGGCCTTCATGCCATCCCGGAGCGACGTATAGAAAGACTCAAAGAGCAGCCCCAGATTCTTCCATGGAATTTCAACGTCGGGAGCAACAAACGCCGTCGCACCAGCCGCGAGAAAGTCACTCGCCAGATGCGCCGAACCGCACGCACCGCTCACGACCAACCGGCCCCGAAATCCGTCCATTGCGCGAATCTCCAACCCGGTGAGCGTGTCCGTCGGAACCCGCGCCCCAATCGGGCCACCCCATTGCAGGATGAGTCCCGTCGCATCACCGTGCGTCGCGAAATGCACCGCCGTCACTGCGGGATCACGCAGCGCACCGCCTATCTGCGCACGGTCTATGCATGCCACCGCGGTCGCGTGATTCTGCCAGATCCCATCGTTCGAGTGCAGGTCGTAGGCTACGCCGCTGCGCTCGAAGCACCGGGACAAAACCACGGCCTCGGTGTTCGCCTTGGGAATCTCCGGCCGTCGGCACACCTCGAAGATCGCGACGCGCATGTACCCGCAGCATAACCGCGACTGCCGCAACGCGCCATACGTCTTGCGCGTAGGCCCTGTGCACCGTCTCTTCTCACGGTGGCTCCAGATCATCCCGCCCGCCCGGCGCCTCCGTCGTCCCCACCCCGTCAAGGAATCCGCATGCGACCCAAGCTCGCCATTGGCGCGTCGCTCGCCGCTGCAGTTGTTGTTATCACAGCAGCGACACCGGCCCGCGAATCCGCAACCGTACGCGCAAGCGTCGGTCCCACGCTCACCTCTATAGGAACGCTGGCCTTCGGACCTGGAGGCGTGTTGTACGCGGCTGACCCGATGGCCGCGACGATCTTCGCGATCGAACTCGGCGCCGCGTCGTCGGGTGGGGTGAGCGGGACCAAGGACGTCGCCAATATCGATCAGCAAATCGCGTCGATGCTTGGCACCGCGCCGAGTGAGATCACCATCTCGGATCTCGCGGTCGACCCACGCACGCGGAACTCCTATCTCGCCCTCACCCGCGGCACCGGCGCCAACGCCAAGCCAGTGCTCGTGCGTATCGACGGCGCAGGCAAGATCGTTGTCGTCGAAACCGACGTGCTCAAGTACTCGAGCGTGTCACTGCCCAACCCCGCCGACGCCAATCCAACCGCGCGTGGCAATCCGCGCATGCAGTCCGTCACCGACATGGCCTACACCAACGGCAAGCTCTATGTCGCTGGTCTCTCCAACGAAGAGTTCTCCAGCAAGCTCTGGGCGGTGCCGTATCCGTTTGCCACCGTCGATCGCGGCGCCAGCGTCGAAATCTTCCACGGCAATCACGGTCGTCTGGAGACGCGTTCGCCGGTGTACACCTTTGTCCCCTACTCGATTGGTGGACAGCCGTATCTCATCGGCGGCTATCTCTGCACGCCGCTCGTCAAGTTCCCCATCGGATCACTCACGGCGGGCGCGAAAGTGCAGGGCACGACCATCGCTGAACTCGGCGCGGGCAATCGCCCGATCGACATGGTGCTCTACAAGAAAGATGGCGCCGAGTATTTGTTGATGGCGAACACGAGCCGTGGCGTGATGAAGATCCCAACGGCGAGTTTCGGCACACAAACACCCATCACGGCACCGGTGCCCACCGGTACGGCCGGTGTGGGTTACGAAACGATCACGTCAATGACCGGCATTCAGCAGCTCGACCTGCTGGACGCGACGCACACGGTCGTTCTCGCGAAAGTTGCGACGGGAATCAACCTCTCGTCCGTGGTGCTGCCGTAACGCATCGATTAGTAGTCGCTGGTGTCATCCTCGCGGTCGCGATTGGTTGCGGCCGCGGGGAGCAGTCTTCGCCGAATGAGTCGGCGACGCTGCGCATTAGCGTCGACACAAGTCGCGGCGCAAATGCTGCAGTTGTTGTCGTCAGTGGATTCAGTGCGCGTCTAATGGCCGCATGGCGCGACTCGGCGCCGTCAGACAGCGTGTGGCAATCCGCAACGCGCGTCAGCGTCGACGACAGCGCGGCAACCCCGATCGCCATCAGCGGCCGTTACGCCGTCAACGACAGCGGCCTCACCTTCACGCCGCGATTCCCTTTTGACGCCGGTCGCCAATATCGCGTGACGGTGGACACGGCACTGCTATCATCGGGCCGCGCGACCAGGGCGTCATCGCTTCCGGTCGTGCTATCGTTTACGCTTCCCGCCGGAGACCGCACGCCGAGCACGCGTGTCGTGCGCGTGTTACCCGGGAGCGATACCGTACCCGAGAATTTACTTCGATTGTACATCGAGTTCTCCGCACCGATGTCACGCACCGGCGGCGTCGATCATGTGCAATTGCTGGACGATCGTGATCGCGTGGTCAAGGCCGCGTTTCTTCCACTCGATGCCGACTTCTGGAATCGCGACGCGACCCGGTTCACCATGTTTCTCGATCCAGGACGAGTGAAGCGCGGCATTTTGCCCAACGAACAAATGGGTCGCGCCATTCGCGCTGGGCGAACGTATCAGGTGGTCGTCGATTCCACGTGGATGGATGCACGCGGACTGCCACTCACAGCAGCGTTTCGTCGATCATTCGTCGTGGCACCGCCAGATGAACGCATCATCGACACCAGGCTGTGGTCGCTCACGGTGCCGGGCGCTGAGACCAAGAACTCGCTGGTCGTCGGCTTTCCGAAGCCGCTCGATCATGGATTGTTACTCCGCACCATCGGTGTGGAACGGGCGAACGGCGATCAGCTGTTCGGTGAGGTGACGATTGCGCGCAACGAGCGTGAATGGCGCTTTACACCGCGCGACCCGTGGCGTCGGGGCGCGTATCAGTTGCTCGTCCTTTCGATACTTGAAGACGCCGCCGGCAATCGCATGGACGGTGCGTTTGAGGTAGACAAGTTCGAACGAGTCGACACGGCCTCCGCTCCCTCGCGGCACCTCATCCCCTTTCGCGTGCCATAACATTCCGCGAGGGCGCGATGCGAGTGAAGTATTGCGCAACAACGCCGCGCCTCGATCGCCAAAGCGATGCTGCGCCTTGATCGCTAACGCGACGCTGCGTACGCGGAGACGTTGAGCATGTCGTCGTCGGACAAACCGCGCAGCACACCGCGCATCAGCTCACTCCACGTACCCTTCCGCACGCCGCTCTTCATATCGAACAGCTGGCGCATCGTGTAGCTCGCAGAACGTCCGGCAATACCGGGCACCGGTCCCAAGCCTTCAAGGTTGGCACCGTGACACATCGCGCACTGCCCACGTTGCGAAACCGCCTCGCCTTTCTTGATGCTGCCAATTGGCACGTATGCGATAAACCCAGAGCGCGGGTTACGCAGGGCTTCGGTCTGTTCGGTATTCGCGGGCACTTCGATGATGCGCGCGCCAATCGGCTCCATGCCGGCGTCGGCGCCTTCGACAGCGATAAACAATCCACCGGCGATACGTGTCTTTGGCACTTGCGCTGCCTCAACGACCCGAACCCACGGCGTCCACTTGATCGCGCCGAAGTACTCAGCGCTCGCCTTGATTTCCTCGTCGGTCATACTTTTCGCGATCGCGATCATGCGGTTCGTGTTGGCCTTGCGCGCGTCCGCACTCTTCCGCGCGTCGTTCCTGAAGTCGAGCATCGTCTGCACGAAGTACGACACTGGCAACCCCGATACCGAAGCGTTTTCCGGACGACCTTTGCCATTCGGGTAATGACACAAACTGCAGGCGAGTATCTGCGCATCGCGACGACCGTTGGCGACGATCGGTGGCATCACGGGATGATCACCCGGAAACCAATCCGCCGGGCCGAACGTGTCGCGAATTTGGGATCCGGTGAACGATTGCGAGCTCCCCGCCACAGTGCGCTTCACCGTGTCCACTGGCGGTGCGCCGCCACCGCGACCACCCGGACCCGCGCCACGTCCACCACCGGGTGGCGGGGCGGGCGCCGCCGCACCGGGGACGGCCGCCGTTGCAAAGCCATAAGCCCACGCGGGTGGTGCACCCGATCGCACCGATGATTGCGGGGCGACGGAAGGAGCGCGCACCGCAGAACTGCCCGTTCCGCACGCAGACAACAGCACAGTGTACGACAGAACGCGGATGGAACGCATGAAGCCTCGAAGACGGGGTGAGCCAGAATCGTCGCGCGACAACCCTGTCTCGTCAAGCAACCCGCTGGCCGAACGTTACAGGTTGAGCACCACGCTGGCGCCAACAAAACGTGTAGTCCTTACCTGCTGACGCTGGATGTACCGGTTCGCATGCTCCACCAACTGCCGACAGATGATGCGCCGACTGATCAGAACGCCGGGCAGGTCCTCAATCGCCCGGGAACGCAGCACGGCATCCTGCGCTACGATAAGTTTTTAGTGACAGGCGGTGACACGTCGTACACGCAATCCTGCCGCGTCATCACTCCGCACAGAGCCAACGATGGACGAAATCAAAGTCGCAGGTGACAAACTCAAGTCGACGCTCAAGCAGCTGATCCGCGAAGGCAATGTGCGTCGCGTCATCGTGCGTAACGCCACGGGTCGGACGCTTATCGACATGCCACTCTCGGCAGGACTGGCTGGCGCATTCCTGTTGCCATTCTGGGCCGCCGTCGCCGGCATCGTCGCGCTGGCCAAAGAATTCACGATCGTCGTCGAACGCGATCCTGATACAGGACTCAGCAAGACCCACTGACAACTTCGCCACGCGAGCCACTCAAAAGTGAGACGCGTACACCGCCCACGTCGCTCAATATTTCCCACAGCGCCACAACAAATTCGCGTATTGTTCGCGTAGATTCGCGGCCCGCAGTTCGCTGTTGCCATTTGCCGTTCGCTTTTGTTGGCGGCTCTTTGAACGATCGTCGCGCCCAACCGCATGGTACATTGGGAGACATAAGCGCGCATCGTCCGCCGAATACCCACGTCACCCGATGAAGAAGTCGATCAAGTTAACCCTCGACATTGTGCTCGGCGCCGTCGCGCCCGTTGCCATTTTGAAGTACGGCACTGCTCCACTCGGCACGTTGCCCGCCTATCTCATCGCTGCACTGGTGCCGGTCGCGTGGGTGCTGATCGACCTGTTCCTGATTACCCGGCACTTCAATTTCATCTCCAGCTACAGCGGGTTCTCCGCGATCATGCGCGGTGCGCTCGCCTTTTGGTATGTCAGCGGATGGCTCTTCGCACTGAAAGACAGCGCTAGCTACGCGGTCGCGATGCTGGTCTTCGGTGGATCGGCATTCTTCACCAAACCCGTCACCCGGAGCATCGCCTTTCAGGGACTCGGACCTGATACGCCCGCCCGCGAGCGCGCGCTCGATCGCATGCTCGATCAACCATCGGTGCAGGTGACGCTGCGCAACGCCGCGCTCATCATCGGCGCCACCAATGGCCTCGCCGGCATCGCCAACTATCTCCTCAACCTCAAGATTGTTGTTGCACCGTTCAACACACCGGCCTTCAATGATCAGGTGGCGAACGTCAACGCCATTACTCGTGTCGCCCTCGCGTTGCCTGATATGCTGGCGCTCTTCTGGGCGTTCTCGATGATGTACAAGGCGATGTATAAGTTGCTGCCGCCGGACGACGGCACCGCCGCGACCGCCGGCGACTTCTGGGAACTGCTGGACATGCGCGAATCGATGATGACCACCGCGGCAACGGACGACCCCGCTACCACAGCCAGACGCACTCCGGAGTCAATCGCCGCACTGCAGTCCCGCGCGAACAAACAGGCCCGCGGCGATTTTGGCGTGTGATATAGCGACATCATAAAAACATTATAAACCCACTAATAACACATTTCTGGCCTTCTAGTGAATTCTACAAACTCTACAAACTAACAACAAACAGCAATAGACGCGGAGGTCTGGCTGAGGTCCGCCGAGATCGCCGAGGACTGCTTTCCTCCGCGAACTTCGCGGACCTCTGCTAACCCTCCGCGTCAAATGCTTTTGTTGTTTGTTTTTGCTGTGTTGGTAACGAGGCTTGGGCGGACGAGTCGCGTGGCGGCACTGGCGCGTGAACCGGGGCGCAACCATTCTCCCGTTATGACCGCCCGCGCTTTCCCTGCTTCCGCCGCTCAGCCTTGGGGACGCCCGCGTCCGGCGCGTCACCCCGTGGGACATGTCGAGCAAACGCCGCAGTTCGTCATCGACACGCGCGATGAAGCGCCTGACATGTTTGTTGATCTGGCGGCGACCAACTGGTCCGCGCTCACGTGGTCGTCGGTGGGCAAGCCGTACAAGACCGAAAAGTGGTCGCGCGCGCGACGCGACTATGAAGCGTCGCACAAGGCACCGCTGCCAATCATCGAAGGGTGGCGTCTGTTCAACACGGCGTTCCACCAGTTCTTCCTCACTGATGTGCCGAGCGCGCAGCAACAGGCGCGGTCGCAGCTGACGCACGCGTTGTCGCACTTCGATGCGCACGAGGCTCAACACGCACTCGTCGACATGGTGCGACTGGCATCGTGGAACAACGTGATGCGGGTGGAGGACGCCGTGTGGGATCCGCGGGGCAAGCGTGCGCTATTCGCCGGCATGGATGTCAAGAAGCCGCGCATCTTATTTTTGGGCGCAGCCGATGGGTACGAAGCCATGCAGATTGCGGCCATGTATCCGGGCGGCGAGATCGTGCTCGTTGACTACGACGAATTTTGTGCCACCGACCGCTTCGGCAAATTTCCGCTCGACTACCCATTCCTCGGCGTCGATCCGTCAACCGGGCATCAGCGCGTCTGGTACCGCGATGAAATGCCCATCAGTTTTGAAGTCGCCGACATCCGTGATCTCAAGTACGGCAAAGAGTTTGATGTCGTCGTGTCGATTGGCTTGCTCGAACATTTCCCCGACGAGCACAAAGCCGAGTGTGTCGAGATGCACCGGCGTTTTCTCAAACCCGGTGGTTACGTCGTGATGACAACACCACGCAATCAGATTCGCACACGCATCTACTACAACATGATGGCCGACTTTATGAATCACGGCTATCGCGAACTGATGGACGCGAAACAAATGGGACTCTATTGTCACGAGCACGGCCTCAACATCTTACGCGCCGGCGTCATCAAAGCCCACAACGGCCTGGTAATGAAGCTGCGCTAGTCGCAGATGCGTGCGCCGAGCCTGCGTTAGCGCGCGTGACGGAACGTGAGGTTGATCCGCATCGCTCCCCACAACGGATGCTCGCCCTTCCTGAGCGTCAGCACACCGTGATATGCGAGTCGTGACGGCCCACCAAACACCACCACGTCGCCGTGCCGGAGTTGCACCTTTTGCACGGCGTCCGTGCGACGAAGTCCACCAAACTGGAACGTCGCCGGCAACCCAAGCGAGACCGAGACAATCGGCGCAGCGAGGTTGGGTTCATCGCGATCCTGATGCAGCCCCATGCGCGCACCGGGCGCATAACGGTTGATCAGACACGCATCGGGCTCGAACTGTGCGTAACCCGCATCGGCCGCCGCTCGCTGTGCCAGCTCCCGAAACTCGGCGGGCATCGCGGGCCACGCGCGCCCGCTATCCGGGTCGACGGCGTCGTAGCGATATCCGCGCCGGTCGGATACCCAACCCACGCTGCCGCAGCTCGTCATGGCCACCGACATCTGATGGCCACCGGGAACTACCATGTGGCGGAACGGCGCCGCTTCACCGATCGAGGTTAGCGCGGCACGCAACACAGGTTCAATCGGCGAAGCATAGCCGCGCAACAGGACCGCGCCGTCGGCGAGCAGTTGTTCTTCAACTGCAAATAGTTCACCGTTTGCCAACTGCAACCCCTGTATGTAGTTAGGTGATGCGTGTCATAGCTATAGTATCGTGATACTATAGTATCATGATACTGCTGTTCATATGTACTGTAATACTATTGCATTGGTATACTATAGTCTTATCTTATCGTAATGCCACTCATAGATCGACACGAGGAACAGCAGAGGCTGGCGGCGCTTCTAAAAATGGGTAACCCCCAGCTAGTGCTCATGTATGGACGCCGCCGCATTGGCAAAACGTTCCTG
>JAYSVL010000563.1:0-3339 GCA_043718595.1 Gemmatimonadaceae bacterium | reverse complement strand
CGTGTTGCTGCGCCGCGTTGCACCACCCGCCGCACCTGTCCGACCAACGCGCTGCATCGCGCGACGTCTGCCTCAGCCCAAGAGTACCGGCATGAAAGTTTTGCTCGCTGCGGGTTCCGGAATTCTTGTCGCGGTCGCCGGTACTGCCATGTACACGGGCGCGCTCCCGTCACCGATACGAGCGAACGTCCCGACAAATATTTCTGCCAGCCGTGTCGGCGTGCCGTCACCGTCACGCTTGTCATCTCGGCATCCCGCGGAGCGCCGCGCTCCGTTAGAGCGCCGAGCACCGGCCTCGTTGTCCAACGTGGCACTTGATGATGTGGTGAAGAAGAACTGTGCCGGCTGCCATAGCGACACGCAAAAACGTGGCAATCTCTCGCTTCAGACGTTTAGCATGGCGACCGCTGGCAGCACGCCCGAGGTCGCGGAAAAAATCATTGGCAAGTTACGCGCCGGGATGATGCCTCCACCTGGTCGCACGCGTCCGGGCGGCGACACGCTGCCGATGCTCGCGCAATCGCTGGAACGGATGATGGACGCACGTGCGGCGCTCAGCCCGAATCCCGGCTCGCGCGCATTTCAGCGACTCAATCGCGCCGAATATGAGCGATCGATTCACGATATGCTGGCGCTTGATGTGAATGCGGAGAGTTGGCTGCCGCTCGACACCAAGAGTGCAAACTTCGATAACATCGCCGATGTGCAAATGCCGTCGGCGACGTTGCTCGATGCGTATCTCGATGCAGCGAGTGAAATCAGTCGACTTGCGGTTGGCGATCCGTCCGCTGCCGTCTCCACATCGACGTATAAGATTGCGCGGCTTGCATCGCAGTGGGATCAGGCCGAAGGCGCACCCAAGGGCACACGCGGTGGTACATCGGTGGTGCACACGTTCCCGGCCGACGGCGAGTATGTCTTTGGTGTCACGCTCGCTGCAGTGCCGACAGGACAGCTCTATGGCTCAGGCGCGCCGTTCGACGAGAAAATTGAAGTATCCGTGAACGGCGAACGTGTGGCCGTGCTCGAGGTGGATCGCTGGATGTCCGAGGCCGATCCAAACGGAATGTTGCTCAAGACCAGGCCGATTGCTGTGCGTGCTGGCGCGCAGCGTATCAGCGCCGCGTTCTTGCGAACGTTTGACGGCCCCGTTAACGACAACATCGCGCCGATCGGGCACAGCATCGCCGACACACAAATTGGTGCGCAGACCGGCATCACGATTGGTTCACACATTCAGCGATTCGCCGTCACCGGCCCGTTCAATCCAACCGGTGTGTCGGAAACGGCGTCGCGCAAGAAAATCTTTACCTGCCGCCCGCTCGCACCGGCAGAAACGCGTCCGTGCGCGGAGAACATTGTGTCGCGACTTGGCGCGGCCGCGTATCGCCGTCCGCTGCACCCTAGCGACGTGAAGACGCTGCTCACCTTCTACGACGAAGGCGCAAAGACTGGTGGTTTTGAACTCGGAATTCGCACCGCGCTCGAAGCCGTCTTGTCCAGTCCGCACTTCATCTTCCGCGTCGAAGAGACGCCGGTCTCGGCGAAGGCGGGTGAGCGCGTCGCGGTGGCCGGTCTCGATCTCGCGTCGCGACTCTCGTTTTTTCTCTGGGGCGCCGCGCCGGATTCCACGTTGATTGCCGTGGCCCGTCGTGGCGCGTTGACTGATACGGCGGTGCTTGCGGCGCAGACAAAACGCATGCTGGCCGACGCGCGCAGCGAGGCACTGGCGACCCGATTTGCCGCGCAGTGGTTGCGGTTGCAAGACATTGAGAAGGTGCATCCAGACGCGTTGCAGTTTCCCGACTTTCATGAGCAGCTCGCGCAGGCCATGCGCCGAGAGACGGAGCTGTTTTTCTACGGTTTGGTGCGAGAGAATCGCCCGATGCTTGAGATGTACACGGCCAACTACTCGTACATGAACGAGGCGCTGGCCAAGCACTATGGCATTCCCGGTGTCATTGGAACCGAGTTCCGCAAAGTGTTGTATCCCGATGATCGTCGCAGCGGATTGCTCGGCCAGGCCAGTGTGCTCACGCTCACGTCACACGCGAATCGGACGAGTCCGGTATTGCGCGGGAAGTGGGTGATGGAAGTGTTGATGGGCACGCCGCCACCGCCGCCACCGCCCAACGTGCCGGACTTGGAAAAGACAGGCGAAGCGAAGGAAGGACGGTTGCTCACCACACGCGAGCGTATGGAAATGCATCGCGCCAACACGGCGTGCCGCTCGTGTCATCTGTTTATCGATCCGATCGGGTTGGCACTCGACAACTTTGACGTCACGGGACAGTGGCGCATTCGCGAGAATGGCACGGACCTCGACACCAAAGGCGACTTCTACGACGGCACGAAGATTTCGAGCTTGCCCGAGTTGCAAAAGGTGTTGCTCAAGCGTCCCACGCCACTGGTACGCAACTTTACGCAGAACCTGATGGCGTACGCGTTAGGGCGTCGCATTGAGTACTACGACATGCCCACCGTGCGTCGTATTGAAGCGTCGGCTAAAACGAGTGGATACAAGATGAACGACTTCATACTCGGTGTGGTGAAGAGTGACGCCTTCCGCGCGAGACGTCTCCCCGCTGCTGCAACAACGACGACCACGCAGGGTGCGGCCGACGGCCGCGATCGATAACCGTTCCACGACCCATAACAGGCTGAACTCATGCAATTTCTGACTGGCAAGTCGCTCGATCGCCGCACTTTTGTGCAAACCATGAGCGCGACGATCGCGTTGCCGTATCTCGACGCGATGTTGCCGTCAACACGCGGCGCATGGCGCAAAGCCAATGATGCGCCGCGACTTGTCGCCATCGAGATGGTGCATGGTGCGGCCGGTTGCAACGAGCTTGGCGCGAAAGCCAACATGTGGGCGCCCGCAGCGACGGGTCGCACGTTCGATCTCAGTCCATCGGCACTCAACTCGCTCGACAAGTATCGCGAGTACCTGACGATCATCAGCAACACCGACGTGCGCGCCGCCGAACCGACATCGCCGATGGAAATTGGCGGTGACCACTTCCGGTCGAGTGCGACGTATCTCACCCAGGCACACCCGCGACAGACGGAAGGGTCCGATGTGCGCGTTGGCACGTCGCTCGATCAGTTGTACGCGCGGCGATTCGGCCAGGATACACCGATTCCATCGATGCAGCTGTGCATCGAGAACGTTGATCAAGCGGGCGGCTGCGCGTACGGGTATGCATGCGTGTACACGGACTCCATCAGCTGGGCGTCGCCGACGGAACCGTTGCCGGTGATTCGTGACCCGCGCGTCGCGTTTGAGAAGTTGTTCGGCGTGGGCGCCACGGCCGAAGAGCGCTCGCAGCGTCGCCG
>JAYSVL010000562.1:0-3346 GCA_043718595.1 Gemmatimonadaceae bacterium | reverse complement strand
TCGAGAAATGGGAGACCGGCGCCAAGCGCCCGAGTGGCATGGCGCTTAAGCTGCTGTCGGTGGCGAGGAAGCACGGGCTCAAGGCCCTCGCTTAAGATCGTGCAGCAGATCGATCAAGAACTTCTGGAGGCATGGCATGGACACTTCCCTGGATGACCTCGTGGGCTCACCACACGCGACGTCAGTGTCCCTCACAGCAGATGATCTGGTGATCGCACTCGTCGACGGCCGAACAGTCACCGTTCCGATCGTGTGGTACCCGCGACTGCTCCACGGCACTGCGAACGAACGCGAGCAGTGGCAACTGACAGGCCGCGGACTCGGCATCCACTGGCCAGCGCTCGACGAAGACATCAGCGTGGCACATGTACTTGTCGGCGTTCCATCAGGGGAAAGCGCGGCGTCGTTGCGCCGCTGGCTTGAGGGTCGCCGCCCGGCAGCGTGAGCGTCGAGCGATATCAGCCTTGTAGTTGGTAAATATACAGCGTAATATTACCGCATGCACTCCCGGCAACTAGAAGCGACACTCGCCGCGTCGAGCAAGAGCGTGCTACTGCTCGGGCCACGACAGGTCGGCAAGTCCACGCTCATGCGCGCGCTACAGCCGAATCTCGAGATCAACCTCGCACACGAGGCGACGTATCTGGATTTCGCGCGCAATCCGCACGAACTCGAGTCGCGAATCGACGCGCTCCGAATGGCAGCAGCGCGCGGCAGCCTCAACACCATCTTCATTGATGAGATTCAGCGCCTGCCCAGTCTCCTCAATACGATTCAATCATTGCTCGACCGACCGAATCATGGTTTGCGATTTCTCCTCACGGGTTCGAGTGCGCGCAAGCTCCGCCGCGGCGAAGCCAACCTCTTGCCTGGCCGCATCCACGCGTATCGCATGGGGCCACTGACCAGCGCGGAAATGAACCACGCCATGTCGACTAGCACCGCATTGATGCACGGCACACTTCCTGGAGTGCTCGCCGAGTCGACGATACGCGACCGTGAGAAAACATTGCGTAGCTACGCCGCGATTTATCTGCGCGAGGAAGTGCAGGCGGAGAGCCTGACGCGGAGTCTCGAAGGTTTCGCGCGCTTCCTGACTGTCATCGGTGAATGGGCGGGCGCACATCTTGATCTCGCGAAGATTGCCACAGCGGCACAGGTAAGTCGGATGTCAGCCGGTCGTTGGCTCGAAGTGTTGGAGGATACGCTGCTCGTTCATCGTGTCGACGCTTATGCGAAGAGTGTCACCCGCCGCTTGGTGCAACATCCCAAGGTGTTCTTCTTCGACGTCGGGGTTCTCAACGGATTGCTCGGCAACTTCGTGGCATCGCCGGATCGCATTGGCCGAGTCTTCGAACAACTGGTGTACACGCAACTCGTGCACAGCGCCGCCGCGTTTGATGACGACGTGCGCGTGTCCACCTTTCGCACGGAGCATGGTGCAGAGGTCGATTTCATTGTCGAGCGCGGCGCCGAACTCGTAGCGATTGAAGTCAAAGCGTCACGCACAGTGGCCGCATCTGATCTGCGGGGCTTGGAGCGATTCGCCGACTACTACGGCAAGCCGCATCGGCGCATGGTGTGGTATCTCGGCAACGAACCCAAACGCATGGGTGATGTAGACGTGCTGCCATGGCAACAGGGATTGAAGGCCATTGGATGGTGACGAGGCCCCAGCGCGTCGCCCTTGCCCTCGTTACTCGCCCAGTGCTTCACGGAAATAGGCGCGCACGTCGATGACCAGAGCTTCGTTGGCGTCAGCGGGTTGCCAGACCAGCATAGCATCGGCGACCAGGTCGTCGGCATCAGCGGTGATCACGCGGATGGTGCGAGCCCAGCGATCGACGATCCAGTATTCCGTAACACCAACGCGCAGATAGTAGCCGCGCTTCTGCTCATGGTCGCGGCGGCGCGTGGACTTGGACAGAACTTCAACGACGAGCAGTGGCGTTGGTGCCGATTCCCAACTCGGCGGCGGTCGTTCCGTAATCGGCCGCACCAACAAGTCAGGTTCTACGTGCCCATCGGACGTACGCACGGCCGCTCGGCACGCGTACACCCGTCCCAACTGTTCAGCTTGAACGTACGGACTCAGGATCTCGTCCAAAACGGCTACGAGTTCCTCATGCGCCGAAGACGGTGCCGGCGTCACAAATAGCTCACCGTCAATGAGTTCGTACCGGTTGCCGTCGTCCGGCAGCCGGTCAAGATCGGCGAGTGTCCACGTGCCGATAGTCTGAGCCATGTGCATGTTCCGAATGTCCTCGGGCGAGTGTGTCCGTTGTGCATGAGGCGAAGATGCACACGGTCGCCCGGAAGTTCGTCACCAAATCATTTCGCCCCGTATCACGATAACGCCGAGCGTTGCTCGGCGCCCGAAACAGAACATGGGGTGCACTGCCGAAAGTGCAAGTTGGCAAAGGGACGCAGTGAGTCAGCGGTCGAGTAGCACGGCCAAAAACGCCGCCCCGTACCGCTCCAGTTTCGCTTCACCCACGCCCGGCACCTGTAGCAGTTCGCGCAATGTTGTCGGCCGACGCGCCACCATTTCGAGCAGCACTTTGTCGCCGAACACGATGTAGGCTGGCACGCGGGCTTCATCGGCCAACTGTCGTCGCACCACGCGCAGCCGGTCAAACAGTTCGCGCTCGTTGTTGTCCAGCGTTGCGACATCCACACCACGCGTTGCGCGCGCGTTTGTGCCCGTGGTCACAGGCGCGCGCCGTCCGCGACCGGCCTCCACCTGCGACTCGACCAATTCCGCGATGCGTTTGTCGATGCGCTGCCCTGAACACACGTCACACGAGCTTGCACACGGCGCAATGATTTCGTCAAAGTGCGATACAAGCGCTTGATGCCGACAGCGCGTGCGTTCCACCAAAGCAAACAAGGCCACGGTTGCCGCACGCGTGCGGTTCCGAACCACAGGGTCGTCAAGGTTTTCGAGAAAACGCTCGTGCAGTTTGACGTCCGCCCACGAATAGAACATCACACAATCACTCGTGAGGCCGTCACGTCCTGCTCGGCCAATTTCCTGATACCACGACTCGATGTCCTTGGGCATGTCGCGATGAATCACAAAGCGCACGTTGGACTTGTCGATGCCCATTCCGAACGCCACCGTCGCAACAATGACATCGATATCGTCGCGCTGAAACGCCTCCTGATTACGCGCGCGTTCGTCCGCATCAAGACCAGCGTGATACGGTAGCGCGCGAACGCCATGCGCAGAGAGAAATTCCGACGTTTGCTCGACACTTTTTCGGCTGAGACAATACACGATACCGCTTTCGCCTGCGTGTGCTCGAATAAGCGCGAGCATTTCTGTGCGCGTGTCGCCACCCTG
>JAYSVL010000561.1:0-10260 GCA_043718595.1 Gemmatimonadaceae bacterium | reverse complement strand
TCGATCGCGCTGAGGAGGCAATGCATGAGGCGTTTGCTGCGGCATTGGAGCGCTGGACGCGTGACGGTGTGCCAAACAACCCGGCGGCATGGATCATTTCCGCCGCGCGCTTCAAGTTCATTGATGCCACGAGACGGCAGACGCGACTGGAGGCGTCGTCGAGCGAAGTGGCGCGTCAGCTGCATCCAAGTGCAGACGATCAACCCGTAGTTGATGAACACGAGGTTGAGGACGACCGGCTGCGATTGATCTTTACGTGTTGTCATCCTGCGTTGTCGCCGGAGGCACAGATCGCCCTGACACTCCGCGAAGTGTGCGGCCTGACGACGGAAGAGATTGCGCACGCGTTTCTCACCGCACCGTCCACACTGGCGCAACGCATCGTACGGGCGAAAGGAAAGATTCGCGATGCGCGTATTCCGTATCAAGTGCCGAGTATGGCGGAACTGCCGCAACGACTTGATGCGGTGCTGCATGTCGTGTATCTCGTCTTTAATGAAGGGTATTCCGCGAGTGCCGGTGCGGCGCTCACACGTCACGATTTGTCTGGCGAAGCGATTCGACTGGGACGACTACTGCGCGAGCTGCTGCCTGACCCCGAAGTGGACGGTTTGCTTGCGCTAATGCTGTTGCACGAGTCGCGACGCTCGGCGCGCACGTCGGCCTCGGGAGAGCTGGTGTTGCTCGAAGAACAGGATCGAGCGACATGGGATGCGGCGCTGATCACCGAGGGATGCACACGCGTGCAGCATGCGCTCAAGTCTCGGCGGTTTGGGCCGTACACGTTGCAAGCGGCGATCGCCGCCGTGCATGCGGAGGCAGCGTCGGCCGAGCTTACCGACTGGCGTCAGATTGTTGGACTGTATGACGTGCTGGTGCGCGTAGACGATTCGCCCGTGATTGCGCTGAATCGTGCCGTGGCGTTGGCGATGCGCGATTCACCAGCCGTTGGACTGGCGGAGATCGATGCATTGTTTGCGCGTGGCGTGCTGCACGACTATCACCTGGCGCACGCGGCGCGCGCGGACCTGTGTCGCCGGCTTGGGCGAGCGGATGACGCGCGAGTTGCATACACCGAGGCGCTTGCGCTCACACGACAGGAGCCCGAGCGTCGGTTCATTCAGCGGCGACTGCAGGAACTCGCTATATCCAACTGACGCCTTGGAGCGTCACACCGCCGTGTTCTCAGCCGAACGGTGTGTACGTATTGCTGTCACGCGTCAGCAACGCCATGAGCCGAGTATTCACGAACAGTCGCTCTCGTCCGACGCGAAGTTGGTTCAGTACCCCCACGGCCGTCAATGACTTCAGGTAATTCGAGGCGGTCTCTCTCTTTGCAATGTCACGGTTAGTAAGCATCGTGATGCGGCAGTACGGTTGCTCGAAGATGACATCCACCAGCTCTCGGCTATAGATCTTCGGCAGCGTCGAACGTACAAACGTGCGTGTGTCGTCGAAGAGATTTCGCACGGCACCGATTTTCGCACTCGTCCATAGCGATGTCTCTTCCACACCCCTCAGCATGTAGAGCAACCATTCTTCCCACGCGGAATCGCGCGTGACAGCCAGTAGGAGTCGATAGTATTCCGATCGATGTTCATTGATGTAGCGGCTCAAATTGAGGATCGGTAACGTCAGCAGCTTCTGCTCGACGAGAAAGAGCGTATTGAGCACGCGCCCCGTTCTCCCGTTACCGTCGGCGAATGGATGTATCGCTTCAAACTGATAGTGCGCGACGGCCAGGCGGACCAACGGATCCAGCTCCGTCTCGTTGTGCATGAAGCGCTCCCAGTCAGTCAGGAGCTCGCGAAGCTGTTGCTCACCTTCCGGAGGTGTGTAGACAACCGTTCCCGTGACGTTGTTCAAGAGCTTGGTTCCGGGAAGTCGCCGAACGCGCATCTCAATACCCTTGATGGTCGTACATACCGCTTCTGCTGTTTGGGTGGTGATTGGTCGTTGGTGAAGCGACTGGTAGCCCGTCATCAGGGCCTGGCGATATCGCAGCGCCTCCTGCGTTGCGGGGTCAGCAGCCGTCGCGTCGTTGGCATGCTGAAACAGTTTGTCGGCGGTCGTGACGATGTTTTCAATTTCCGAGCTGGCTTTAGCTTCGAGCAACGGAAGCGTATTGATCAGCACGGACGGATTGGGGAGCAGCTCTGCCGTCTGCCGCAGTTCGGCGAGGGCAACTCGTGCTGCAATGCACGCCTTGAGCACCCGCTTGGTTTCCAGGTCAGCCTGCGGCGGAAGCAGTGGGAGCGCGTTGTGCGGCTGCTCTGCTCGCCAGCCCAACATGTCTAGATTCTCAGCCTTTTCCGACATGTCCCATTGATATGTCCAATCGATCGACATGTCAATGGGATATGTCGACAGAACTATGAATTGTCGCTGTATAAAGGCGATGTGTCGATGCGATCGACGTATCACCAGAGCAACGGAGCCGTCCGGCTGGGTCGCCTCGACCCCTCAGTGGGAAAGCAAGGGTGGTTCTGCGTCCATGTGTCGATTTGCGGCCGACGTATTCGACCATGTCCACAGAAGTCGCAATGCGTACGACCCCGCCTGCGTCGCGCGTCGCGCCCCAGCATGGGGCCACAGTCGACCATCCACCAGAGCCACCATGTCCGTTTCACCGCCCGCACAATCCGCGAACTCGCACACCCGTCTTGTGCCAGGCTTCCACTTCGTCACCGGCACATTGACGCTAGTCATCCTCGGTATCTCGCTCTACCGCCTTTCCACTTTGCGCACGTTCGACGCCCTGCTCGGCGCCATGATCGGCGTCATCCTCCTGCTCCAGTTCTACTATATCCGCAATTTTCCGCTGGCGGTACAGGACCGTCTCATTCGTCTCGAAGAGCGTCTTCGGCTTGGGAAGCTGCTGCCGAGTGATCTGCAAGCGAGCATTGATGAGTTCACAGCGAACCAACTGATCGGCATGCGCTTCGCGTCAGATGCCGAGCTGCCGACACTGGCGAAGCGGGTGTTGAGTGAGAAGATCGGGAATCGAGCGGCGATCAAAAAGCTGGTGACACACTGGCGGGCCGATCACATGCGGGCGTAGTGGTGCTCACGTAGCACACCGCATGCGCAGGGTGAGAGAGAAGGGGTTTTCAGCGGGCGTAGGACGAAGAGTGGCGTGTTTGATGCGTTGGTTGTCGGGGATTACGACGGTGGCGTTGTCGCGTACGACTCCAGGTAGCCGCAGCGTTCGCAGCGAAACGTCGACACTACCAGCACCTCACGATTCTTGGTTTTGATGCCAGTCCAGAACGATCGCTCGGGCGCGCCCTCGATCCACCGCTGCAGGTCGAGGGCGTTGTAGTCACCTTTGTCGGCGACAAATCCTTGTTCCATCGCACTGCCGCAGCGCAGACAGGATGGTGCTGTTGATGACATCGAAGATCCCGGGAATTAAGAGTCGCGAGGAGACGTGTTGTACTAGCGTGGCGTACGGTATCGCGCCGTGAGCAAGTCTTCACGCGACAGCCCGGTTTGCAACGCCCCACGAATGTAGACAGACGTCGCACGCGTTGTGAACTCAAACGGGTCGCCGTCCCAGATCACCACGTCGGCGTCGGTACCCGCACGCAGTGATCCCAGCTTGTCGGCGACACCAAGTGCGGTGGCCGGTGCGAGTGTGACGGCAACGAGTGCATCGTCCCAACTCAAACCGTACGCCACTGCGTTCCCGGCTTCTTGCCGAATGTTGCGCACATTGAACGATTGCGGATCGCCCGGGCCATTGCCGATGAGGCTGACCGACACACCGGCCGCACGCAAAATGGCGGCGTTTTCCTGGCGACTGCTGAGCGCGTCGAACGACTGTGGAATGTTGCTCATCGCGCCCACCATTACCGGTACGCGCGCTGCGGCAAGTTCTGTCGCCATCTGCCACCCTTCCGACGCACCAACGATCACCAGCCGGAGCGCAAACTCGCGGGCGATCCCCAGCACGGCGCGAATGTCGCTAACGCGATCCACACTCACCACCAACGGCATCGTGCCGGCGACGACGGGCAACAACGCCTCCAGCTGAGCGCGTGATGCCGCGAACGTGCGCACCGCACCAGCCTCGTACTGCGCGCGACGCAGCCGATATTGCTTCGCGTCCGTCAACACATCGCGCAACCGCGCAAACATCGCGCTGCGCGCGCCGGCACTCGCGGCGCCCGCGCTAAAGTTGAGGAGCATGCCCGTGCTGCGCTTGACCAGCATTTGTTCCACCGTGCTGCCACTCAACTGCACCATGGCTCCGCGGCCCGAGAACCAGTTTCCACTCGGCCACACACCGACCGACGTGATACCGTCCTGCGTGGTGGGGCGAATGAGTGTGGACGCGGGGTTGAATCCGTCGATGGCATCGAACGCCGCGCTGATGCCGTCGCTCACCTTGGCTTGTGTGTCGTTGTAGCCACCAGAAAATTCGGGACTCCCACCTTCGCTCAAGCCGAGTGTGGTGATGGCGTTGACGAGACCTGGGGTGACCCACTTGCCAGTCGCGTCGACACGTGTGGCGCTATCCGGAATGGTGATATTCTCACCAACGGCCACGATCTTGCCGTTCCGAATCAGTACGGTGCCGTTGGTGATCTTTGGTGCATTCACTGGATACACGGTGCCACCAGTGATGGCGATCGTCTGCGCGCGCGCGGCTTCGGTGATCGCGAGGAGGGCGAGCACGTTCGCAAATAGTATGCAGCGCATCAGCGGATCCTCCCATCGTTCAGCGGCACGAAACCCAACTCGAAATCGGTACGCCACTGCTGTCTCGGATCTCGCCGATCAAAACGCAGCGCGCCATCGATCCACACTTTCTCCGTGCGTGTGTAGACGCTTAACGGATTGCCGCTCCACAGGACAAGGTCGGCGTTCTTGCCAACTTCCAGTGTGCCGATGCGGTCGTCGAGCCCGAGTGCCCACGCCGGATTCACCGTAATCCAGCGAATGGCTTGTTCGTCACTCACGGTAATGCCAGCAGCGCGGCCGGCCGCCATCGCTTTGGCGGCTTCCTGATTCAAGCGTTGCGATCCGCTGGCGTCGTCCGAGTGCACGACAGCGCGACCTCCGGCCGCCTGCACCAGTGCGAGGTTGGCGCGCACCGCGTCGAGTGCCTCCATCTTAAAGCCGCCCCAGTCGGACCACAGCGACGCCGAGATGTTTTCACGCGCGAGCACATCAGCGATTTTGTACGCCTCAACGCCGTGATGAAACGAACGAATGGTGTAGCCGAACTCTTTGGCGACATCGATCATCTGCATCATCTCATCGGCCTGATAGCAGTGATTGTGTACATAGATGTTGCCGCGCAGTACGTCGGCCAATGTTTCGTTCGCCAGGTCGCGCGCTGGTGGCTCACCCGTGCGTTTCACCAACCACTCATCCCACTTTCGTCGATACTGTTCGGCAGCAATCCACGCCGCGCGATAGCCCGCAACGTTGCCCATGCGTGTTGAGGGGCCGCGTTGTGCATACACACGTTTGGGATTCTCTCCGCAGGCCATCTTGAGGCCGTACTTCGCGCCAGGAAACTTCATGCCTTGTGCGGAGCGTGAGGGAACCACTTTCAGAACGACGGATCGTCCGCCAATGAGATTCGCCGATCCTGGCAACACTTGCAGCGTGGTGACACCACCCGCGAGGTCGCGGGGAAATTGTGGGTCTTGCGGCCACACACTATGCTCGGCCCACACGTGCGCCGTGGTTGGCGACGTGGCTTCGTTACCGTCCTGATGTGCACTCGTGCCCGGTGCGGGATACACGCCGAGATGTGAGTGCGTGTCGATGAGCCCCGCGGTGACGTACTGTCCGTTGCCGTCGATGATGTCGGCGCCCGGTGGTGCCGAGAGTCCAACACCAACGGCCGTGATGCGACCATCTTGCACGGCGATGGCGCCGCCGCGAATGAGCGGGCCAACGCTGGTATAAATGTTGACATTGTTGATGAGGAACGCTTTGTGTTGCGGCCGAACGTACGTGCTCGGAAACGGGTCTGCGTTGGGAATGGACAGCGCACCCGGTGCCCACACCTTGGGTGTGGAGTCGGTGACCGCTTTGGCCGTCGTGGTGGTGGGCGTGGTTTGCGCGACAGCGGTAGACGACAGCGCAACGGCAGCAACAAGGGACAGAACACAACGCGACATGTGCGAACCTCGCGGCGGGAGAGTCAGGTGCATGCGCCAAGGTAGCTGAGTCGCCAGACGGCGGCCAGCGTGCGTCCCGTGCTCCCGGCATGTCCCTGACGGCGACCTAACCTTGCGACGAGTGTCAACCCGAAATTGCCAAAGAGGACACGCGGCACGATACTCTCCGGACTTGTCATCGACATCCCCGTTCCGGAGTACCTATGGTGCTGTGTGTTCGTCGCGTTGCCGCCCTCGCCCTGTGCGTGGTCTCCGTCCATAACGTGCTGGCGCAAAAGGCGCCAAGGTACGACGCACAGATTCGCTGGACGAGCTACGGCATCCCCCACGTGACCGCACGCACCTGGGCCAGTCTCGGCTACGGCTTTGCGTACGCGACCGCCACCGACGCGGTATGTACAATGGCCCGCGATGTGGTGATGGTGAACGGCGACCTCTCGCGGCACTTTGGACCGGGAGACGGCAACCGCGAAAGTGACGTGTTTCATCGCGCCATTCTCGCCGACACCACCGTTCGGGCGTTTGACAAGGCTCAGCGTGCGACGAGCAATCAGTTTGCGGCGGGATACGTCGCCGGATTCAATCGTTATCTACGCGACCACACGAGCGACATGCCGGCCGCGTGTCGCGGTGCGGCATGGGTGCGCGCGATCACCGTCACCGACATGACGAAGTTGACGATTGGCGTGGGCATTCGGTACGGTCTGGCGCGCTTTCAGAAGGAGATGGCGAATGCGGCGCCACCGGGGCAGAAAGTTGGCGCGCTGGATACGGACTTCACGCTCGCCGACGGCATCGGCAGCAATGCCGTGGCAATGGGCAAAGCGGTGACGGAAGGCGGACGAGGGCTGTTGCTCGGCAATCCACACTATCCGTGGCAAGGCTCATCTCGCTTTCATCTCATTCACACCACGATTCCCGGCGTGCTGGATGTGATGGGCGTCAGTCTCTACACCACCAGTCGCGTGGCGATCGGTTTCAATAAAGACGTGGCATGGAGTCACACGGTGTCCACCGGCCTGCGCAGCACGTTGTACGCATTGGACCTAAATCCGGCCGACCCGACACAGTACCGCTACGGCACGTCGTGGAAGCCGATGACACGCGTCAATCTCACGTTGGCGGTGAAAGGTGCGAGCGATGCGGTGGCCAACGAAACGCGCGCCGTATACCTCACGCACTACGGGCCGGTTGTGGTGTCCGATCAGCTGCCGTGGACGGCCACACGCGCGTATGCGGTGCGTGACGTGAACCTGACGAACGATCGCAGCGCGGTGACATACGACGCGCTCAATCGCGCGCGCAACATCAATGAAGTGGAAGCGGCCATAAGTTTGCAAGGCGTGTCATGGACGAACACCATCGCGGCCGACAAAGCTGGCACGGCGTTCTACGCTGATATCAGCGTTGTGCCGAACGTGGATTCATCACTGCTCGCGCGCTGCCGCGTGAAACCGCAGGGTGTGCCAGCGGCGATCGTTGTGCTCAACGGCACCGATCCCTCGTGCGAGTGGACGACGGACGCAAAGTCCGCCGTCGTTGGTGCCATGCCAGCAGCTATGATGCCACGTCTGCGACGCGACGACTTTGTCACCAACGAGAACGACAGCTACTGGTTGTCGAATCCGGCGGCACCACTGGAAGGCTTCTCGCCAATCATCGGTGCCGAACGCACGGCGCGCAGTTTGCGCACGCGTGCGGGTTTGTCGTTTATCACCGAAGCGATCAAAGACGGCAAGAAAGCCACGCCGCAAACGCTGCAGGACATGCTGTTTAGTCAGCGCAACTACGGTGCAGAGCTGTTGCTCGACGATGTGCTCACACTGTGCGCTACGCCGATGGAACCGGTCGCGATGCCAAGTGGCCCGATCGACATTACGTCGTCGTGTCGCGCGCTGGCGACGTGGGATCGACGTGAAACGATTGACAGTCGTGGCGCACCAGTGTGGCGCGAATTCTGGCGCTTTGCGTCCCGAATTCCCGGCGCATATCGTGTGCCGTTCAACGCCGCCGATGCGGCCAATACACCACGCGGACTGCAAACAGATCAACCGGGCGTGCGTGAAGGGTTGCGACGTGCACTTGCCCAGGCGCAGCAACGACTCGCGCAGTTCAACGTTGCCCTTGATGCACCACTCGGCGCCGTACAGTACGACACGCGAAACGGCGAACGTATTCCCATTCCGGGTGGTGACGGCACCAGTGGCATGTGGAGCGTCATCAGCAGTGAACTCACGCGCAACGGGTATTCGCCCATTCTCGCTGGCAACAGCTACATCCAGGTGATTGGCTGGACGGCCGATGGCAGCGTTGATGCGCGCGCTATGCTGACCTATTCGCAATCTGACGACCCAGCGTCACCACACTTCGCGGACTTGACGAAACTGTATTCGGCCGGGCGGTGGATTCCGTTGCCGTTCTACGAGAAAGACATCGTCGCCGACAAGAATCTGAAGACCCTTCGCATCAAGGAGTAGCGACACGTGGACATGCCCCAGGCCCCGGCCGGAAACGGCAATCATCCGGTGACACTCGTTGTAATCTCGGCCAACGATCTCGTCGCATCGAGTGCGTTTTACGCGACCGTGTTTGGCTGGCAACTGATGACGATGTCCGCCGAACTCACGGCGGTGGTGACACCCAGTGGACCCGCCGCGGCCCTGCGGGCAAATGTGCCGGACGGGTTTCCCGGTGTTGTGCCATTCATTCGCACAGGTGACGTCGCAAGCAAACTCACACAGCTGGTTGCTGCAGGGTGCGCCGTTGAACGCGCGCCGTGGAAAATCCCGATGATGGGAACACTCGCGCGATTCACGGATCTCTCGGGCACGATCTACGGTCTCACTGATGCGTTGTCGCGCGATGGCTCGCCGCGTGTGCCGATGCCGTTTGGCACGAATCCCAAACCGCCAGCGGGTGCGATCTGCAGTCTTGAGATGTATGCTGCAAACGAAGACAGCCCCGCACTCTTTCATCAACAGTTTGGGTGGGGCACGCTGCCAACCATGCCGCCGTATGTCGCGTTCGATCCGGGCGCGGGAATTGGTGGCGTGTTCCAGTCGCACACCCCAGCGTTGCCAGCGGTCGCCTATATCTATGTACTAGATGCGGCGGCCATACTTACCACGATCGAGGCCGCGGGTGGCACTCGGCTCGGCGACGCGATGAGCATGCCGGGCATGGGGACCTTTGGTTACTTCAAAGATCCGTCGGGCAGTACGATGGGGCTCATCGGACCGTAGCACGTAGTAGGGGAACGCATTGCACTCGCCGGTTGACTGAATCATCCGCGCTCGCTCGCACAATCACTTATGCCAGGTCACACGATGCGTTGTACACCACTTCTAGCGCTGCTCACCTTCGTGCCGTTGCTGCTCGCAGCGCAAGCACAACCGGTACCCGTCTCCAATGCGACACCCGGGTGGAAGTGGACGATGGACAGCGTCAACCGCGTGGTGAACGAGGTTCGCGCCGGTCGCTCGCTGCAACCCAAGACGTGGCCAAACGGCGCGCGTGTGGCGGTGCTCCTCTCATTTGATGTCGACAACGAGACAATCGCCGTTCGCTACGGCGAACCCACTGTCGGCTCGCTCGCTGAGATGCAATACGGTGCGCGCGTCGGTTTGCCGCGCATCATGACGTTGCTCGACAAGCACAAGATTCCGGCGTCGTTCTTCATTCCGTCGGTGAGTCTGGCGATCACGCCCTCAATGGCCACGCTGATCAATGCCAGCGGTCGGCACGAGATCGGCGTCCACGGATGGATTCACGAACTCAACATGACACTCCCCGATTCGGCGGAGCGCGCGTTGCTTGCCAAAGCAGTCGCCGAGCTGACGGCGATGACGGGCAAGAAGCCGGTGGGCTACCGTGCGCCGAGCTGGAACTTCAGCCCGAACACACTGTCGATTTTGCGCGACATGGGATTTCGCTACGAGAGTTCGCTCATGGCCGACGACGCGCCGTACGAGCTATTGCAGCGTGGCCAACCAACGGGACTCGTCGAATTGCCAGTACAGTGGATTCTTGACGACGCCCCATTATTTGATCCGCGCGGTGAGCGATACATGAATCCGCGCGATGTGGCGCGCGTCTGGATGGACGAGTTTGACAAGGCGTA
>JAYSVL010000057.1:0-2735 GCA_043718595.1 Gemmatimonadaceae bacterium | reverse complement strand
CTACAATCTTGCGGCGTGGCCCGGACTCGACGCGGTGCTATCGACGCTCACTACAACACTCAGCTAGATCTGCGCACATGCCGACCTCTCGTCTTTGCACCGCTATCCGCGCCACCGTCGTGACCCTGTGCGCGGCTGGTTCGCTTTCGGCACAGTCCTCCAGTGTCATTCCGGGCGTCGAGGTGCTGCTGAGTGACTCTCTGCATCTCATTCGCGGAAAACGCGTTGGGCTGCTGACCAACCATTCCGGGCGCGATCGACGCGGCGTCAGCACTGTCGACCTGCTCTTCAAGGCGGCGGGCGTGAAGCTCACGGCGCTCTACGGGCCGGAGCACGGCATCCGCGGCGTCGCGAAGGCGGGAGAGAAGGTTGGCGCGAGTACGGATTCGGCAACGGGCGTCAAGGTGTTCTCGTTGTACGGCGACGTCGAGTCTCCCACCGCCGACATGCTGAAGGACGTCGATGTGCTGCTGTACGACATTCAGGACGTCGGTGCGCGCGTCTACACCTACCCGTGGACGCTCGCACTGGTGGCCGCATCGGCCAAGAAACCGATCATTGTCCTCGACCGCCCCAATCCCATTCGTGCCGATCGCGTCGAAGGCAATATCCTCGATCCACGGTTCGCGTCGTTGGTTGGAAAGCATCCAGTTGCGCTGCGTTATGGACTTACGATCGGCGAACTATTGCGCTTTCTCGTCGGTACGCGCCTGATCAATGCAAACGTCACCGTCATCCCGATGAAGAACTATCGTCGCACGATGTGGTTCGACGAAACCGGCATTCCGCGTATTAATCCGTCACCCAACCTTCGAAATGGAAGCGCCGAACTGCTATATCCGGGCACAGTCTTCTTTGAAGGCACCAACGCGACCGAAGGACGCGGAACAGACGATCCCTTCACGCTTGTCGGAGCCTCATGGTTGACCGACCATGTCGCGGTTGCCGCTGAACTTAACGCCCTCAAACTGCCCGGCGTGCGCTTTGACACAGCGACGCGCACCATCGAGTCGGGCTACAAGTTCGGAGGGCAGACCATCCCGATGATCAAGGTTCGCGTAACAGACAGAAACGCCGTTCGGCCCGTGGAGCTCGGCGTGCGCATGCTGCGGACGTTTTATGCGCGACATCGCACCGACTTCAAGTGGCGCGAGCCCACGGTCAACGCGGCCGGACGCGGCCGCTCGATCGACCGTCTCGCCGGCACGGATGCGCTGACCAAGGCTGTCGAACAAAACACTATCGACGCGCTGCTCACGCAATGGAACGCGGACGCGGTAAAGTTCTCGGCGATGGTCAAACCGTATTTATTGTATCGATAACATTTGGCAGTAAGGGCACATCACACAACGGGCCACGCATCGCGCGCGGCCCGTTGTGCTGTACCCGTTCAAACAACTGCTACCAGTCGAAGCGCATGCCGATCTGTCCCTGACGCGCACTGAAGGCGCTCAGGGGAATGCCGAACGATGGAACGGCGACACCCGCCGTAGTGAACTGCGTGCCGCCGTACGACAGATTGTTGTTGAAGTTGAACACGTTAAATACCTCGGCAGTAAGGCTCACCTTCTTGCCGTTCCAGCTATACAGCGGACGAGCGAGCCGTACATCGACCGTGCGGTACCAGTTCTTCCACTCGTTGCTCGGCCGCGTGGTGCGATTCCCGGTGGTCGTCAGCGTACCGCCAATGAAGTCATTGCCGAAAACGTTGTCGAGGTTAATGTCGCGGCCATCAATGGACGCAAAGGGTCGCGGCGTCGCCACCGTGGAGACCGCCGAAAACAAGAAGCCCAACGGCAGCGGAAGAATGTTGGAGACGACGAGGCGATGGCGTTCATCGCCCGTCGTACGTTGCCGGTTGAACAGAAAGTTGTACGTAAAGTTCGGCAAGCCAGAGGTGTCGAAGTCACCTTGGTACCAGCCGAGTGTATAGGCGACGTTAACGCGAGCCTTCCGTCGCTGCCAGGTTCCCTGCAGCAGCACCGCCGAATAGTCCGATTGACCGATGTCGTCCCAAAGCAAGATGTCACCGTAATTCGGTGTCAATCGACGCCTGTTTGGTGTGACGGTTCGGTCGAGATAGTTGGGATTGCGTTGCACATACAGGTTGTCCATGTGTTGCCGCACGTAATCCACGTTCATGCCGAATGACGATGTGAATTGGTGGCCGAGGCCGAACGACATCTGCTGGCTGTGCGGCGTCTTCATGTCCAAACGCATGAGGATAGGCGCCGGCGACCCGGATTGCCCGGCAATCACCCGCTGACGCAGCACGGCGGGGTCCTTGGTGCCCGGATTGATGAAGTTGTACGTACGCCAGGTTGAGTTGCGGCGTTCCTGAAAGCCCATGAAGCTCGTTACACGATCGTAGATGATACCAAATCCACCACGCACAAACGTCTTGTTCTGCTTTGTGGGATCCCACGAGAACGAGACGCGCGGTGAGATGTTGCCGAGTTGATTCTTGCGATTGCCCTTGTTGAGATAGTTCGTCAACTCCGGAATGGCCGTCAGCACAGGATCGGACGCCCACGGCACCGTGTACTTGTTGTTCATCGTGTTCAGTTCCGCATCGTGCCGCACACCTATTGACAGTGTGAAATTCGGACGGATGCGCCACTCATCATTGATGTACAGTCCCGTTGTGTAGCCGGTCGCGCTGGCGATCGCGTCACTCGTGCCGTTGGGATCGGTGAAGCCGACGGTGATGGACGCGGTATTCGGCAGCGATGACG
>JAYSVL010000560.1:0-10300 GCA_043718595.1 Gemmatimonadaceae bacterium | reverse complement strand
AGGAGCGAGTGTTAGGCAACCTTGCGGCGACGAGCAACCGCGAAGATACCGAGGAGGCCAGCGCCCATCAGCGCATACGTGCTCGGCTCCGGCACAATCTGGGCGCCATTGATGAGCAGGGCGTCCGTGCGGCCATCACCACGGAGGATGAAACTAATTTGCGTGCCAGTGGTGAACTGAGCAGCACCGGCGTTGGCGCTGTTCAATGTGAACGAACGGGTGCAATTCGGGAATGCTGCGGACGGGAACTCACCATCGCCGTCGCGGCAAAAGCCGAACTCAGCGAAGTCAGCGGCGAGACCGAACGTGGAAGCCGACGCCAACACCGTGTTTCCATTGTACCGATAACCGATAATGTTGTTATCCCAGCCGATACGACCAACGATCGAGGAACTGTTGCTGAGAACCGTCGTGGTGAACAGGTACTCGAAACGAGGAACGCCGTTGTCGATGTCATCCGGGCCCGTGAAGGCCAGCGTTCCCGTGGACGTCGCGCCAATCCAGTTCCATAATGGCGCGTTGTTCGGGTTCCATGGCTGTGACGGGATCGTGGTGACACGTGCGGCCGCGCACGGACCGGACGCAACGTTGAGTGCGAGCGCTCCACCGCCACACGGCGAGGTATAGATCGCACCCGTCGGCGAGGCAAGAATCTGCGTGACCGTGATCGTCCAGTTCAGATCCGTCAACTGAACATTTGGACCCTGACCCGTGTTGGCGATCTGCGCCTGTGATACGTTAGCCGAAAGAGCGACGAATGCCGCCGCAATCCCGGCCTTCTTCAACGATGAAATCACTTGGGACTCCTCTTAGTACAGGTTGCGGCGCTGTTATACGCCAGGGGGTAAGAACGCCATTGTTCTCACGTACCTCATCAGCAGGTTGTATGCCATTCATCGGCATGCCGAACTGAAGAGCCTGGCGCGACTTGGATTTGCTGCCATAAGGCGTTTGCTGTTAACGCTTTACGTGCCACGAGCAAACGCTTTGGCCAAGGCCGCGGCAGACGTCGAACGAGCCGCTTCTGATCTCAACACTGACGACTACATGCGACGTCTGTTGCACCTAAGCTACATCCCAGTCGAAAACAAGCAAGCCCGCAGTTCCAGCGGGCCTGCCTGCTCCTTCGAGAGTTAGGCCTTGCGGCGGCGAGCCACCCCGAAGACGCCAAGGAGACCGGCACCCATCAGTGCGTACGTGCTCGGCTCGGGCACCACTTGCGCGTTGTTGATCAGCAGAGCGTCGGTGCGGCCGTCACCCTGAATGTGGAAGGTAAGGACATCGCCGCGCTGGAAGTTTCCGGAGAGTGTGAAGTTGCGAGTGCAGTTCGGAAACGAGGCACTCGGGAACTCGCCATCGCCATCGCGGCAGAAGCCGTAGTTGTCAAAGTTGCCAACCGGGCCAAACCCGCCACTGGCCGCCGTCACGACCGCGCCACCGTTAATCGAGTAGCCGATAAGGCGGTTGTCCCAACCAATCGCGCCGGTGATCGAGTTGCTGCCGAACGTGACGCGAGTTGAGAAGTCGTAGGCAAAGCGAAGCTGCCCCTGGTCCGGATCATCCGTTCCGGTGAACGGCAGCGTTCCCGTGCTGCTTGCGCCAATCCAACTCCAGACCGGCGTGTTGTTCGGGTTCCATGGCGGAGATGGGATGGTGGTGACCAGCGACGCCGGCCCATAGTTCACGGACGAGCCAACACCGGCGAACCCCGTGTACGTGGTGCCTGGCGTGGCCAGGATCTGCGTGACGACCAAAGTCCAATTCGGATCGAGTGGGCCAGCACCCTGACCCGTATTGTTGATCTGCGCTTGCGCGCTGGTGGCGCCGAGTGCGACGATCGCCGCCGCAAGTCCTGCCTTTTTCATCGATGAAAACACGGTGACTCCTGTAGTGCGGGTTGCAGCGCGTTGGTGCGCCCAAACAGTTCGTAGCTTGCGGGGACTGTTAGGGCATATCGTGTGCCGCGGCTGAGTTCGCAGTCGCATTATCTCTCCACAATCACGTAACTATTTATCAATGAGCACTTTACGCGAAATTTATTGTCGGGCTCGCAATTCAGGCGAGCCCAACCATTGCGTTTCAGCCGTCGCTTTCCTGTCGCGCTGCAACACCCGCTGCGGCACCCTTGCTACACTGCCGAGCTCATCTGTGCACGCGCAACGCGATGTAGCTGACTGTCGGGTCGGGCGGATGCACTCGGAGCCACGCCACGTACTGTCTGATGGGTACGTCACCCCGCCCTCACCTGCGCCACTCACGATCGGAAGGGCACGTTACCCGATCTCATCCAATAGAAGAGCTCGTCCAAAGTCTTCGTACCGGTTCTCTCCCTCCAGTGGCTTCATTTCCCGGTCGGTGTGACCTCACACACGATGTGACAATCGCTCAACAACGGGCGTCCACTTCGTGTTACTGGCCACCTACACCCCTGATAGTCGTTGATAATCGTGCGGATTCTGCGCTAATCGACGATCTGCGGCGCCGTGGGCGTATTTTCCCCATGGCCTCGGTCGTCTGGGGCCACCGACTCGCGATGTCACACTGCGCCTGGACAGCACTTCGTGGAAATTGAACCAACGCCGCTCCCCGGCGTTTCCGTACTGATCGCGACGCTGCACGCTGACACACGCGGACACTTCTGGGAGTACTTCAGCCAGACCGAGTTTGAACGGCTTGGCCTGCCAAGCGTTTTTCCGCTTGAAGGCGCGAGTGTGTCGAAGGCCGGCGTGTTACGCGGACTTCACTATCAGGCCGAACGCCCCCAGGGAAAGCTCGTCTGGGCAACATCGGGCGAGATTTTCGATGTCGCCGTCGATCTGCGCCGCTCGTCGGCCCACTTTGGCCAATGGACAGCGGTTCGGCTCTGCGCCGGTGACGGACGCGCACTCTGGATTCCGCCTGGTTTCGCGCATGGGTTTCTCGTACTGAGCGATGGCGCGCAGGTGCACTACAAGTTCTCGGCGCCGTACCAGCGCACCCTCTCACGTGCGGTGCGCTGGGACGACAAGTCGGTCGGTGTCGCGTGGCCATTGCACACCGCTCAGCAGCCGATACTCTCACCCAGTGACGCGGTGGCACCGCGAATACACGATGCGGAGTGTTATGTGTGACCGTACCGTGACGCGCCCACGTCGTCGCCCGCGCATGTTGTTCGTGACATCAATCGCCCGTGTTCCTGCTCCCTTCCTCCTCCGTTCGCTATGACCGAAGCGCTTCGCACTCGAACTGATTGCCGAATTTGCGGCAGCACGGACCTCGCCGCTGTCCTCGATCTTGGGCGTACGCCGCCAGCGAATGCGTACTTGCGCGCCGATCAGCTACAGGACGATGAACCGTCGTTTCCGCTCGGGCTGCACCTGTGCCGCACCTGTTCGCTGGCGCAACTTGTACACGTGGTGGCGCCGGAAATTTTGTTCAAGGACTATCACTACGTCACCGGTGCCAGCACGCCATCGGTAGAACATTTCAAGCGGTATGCCGCCAAAACAATTGCGCCACTGGTGCGCAGCACGAACGATTTAGTGATCGACATTGGTGGCAACGACGGTGTGCTGCTGGAAGCCGTCAGGCCATTTGCGCGTGTGCTCAACGTAGACCCAGCCACCAATCTCGCTCCACTCTCTGAAGCGCGCGGTGTGCCGTTTCTCGGCCGCTTCTTCTCCGAGCGCGTCGCTTGCGAAATTGTGGTCGAGCACGGCTTCGCTGCGGTTGTAACGGCGAACAACGTGTTTGCGCATACGGATGTGCTGCTTGATGCATTCAACGGCGTGCGCGTGCTGCTCGGCGAAACGGGCACTTTTGTCTGTGAAGTACACTGGGTGAGCGATTTGATCGACCGCAATTGCTTCGACCAGATCTACCACGAACATCTCTGCTTCTATTCGTTGCACGCGATGCAATATCTCGCGCGACGCGCCGGCCTCTCCGTGGTTGATGTGGAGATCGTGCCTACGCAGGGGCAATCGTTGCGCGTGTTCATGCGACGCGAAGGCGCTCCGTCGGCGGCGGTGACGCAGCTCCTGGCCACGGAGATCGAACGTGGTGTCACCACGGAACCCGCGTTTCGCGCCTTTGCTGATCGTGTCCATGCCAATCGTGAGGCGGTGGTGTCGCTAGTGCGCGGATTGCGTGCTGAAGGCAAACGCATCGCCGGGTATGGTGCGCCGGCCAAGGGCAATACGTTGCTCAACTACTATGGTCTTGGGCCGCAGGACATTGAGTATCTGGTCGATTCCACGCCGCAGAAGCAGGGCCTCTTCAGCCCTGGCATGCGCATTCCCATCGTTGCTCGCGTGCGTCTGGAGACGGATCCGGTGGACTACGCACTCATTCTTGCGTGGAACTTCGCGGATGCCATTCTGCGCAACGAAGCGGCCGTGCGAGCATCAGGCACGCAGTTCATTGTGACGGTGCCGCAGGTGGAGATTTTGTGAGCACACGCGGCATTATCCTCGCCGGTGGGTCGGGCACTCGACTGTATCCGGTGACACGCGCGGTCAGTAAGCAACTGCTGCCGGTGTACGACAAGCCGATGATCTATTATCCGCTGTCGACCATCATGTTGGCGGGTGTTCGCGAGATTCTGATCATTACCACACCGCGTGACAAGGCCGCGTTTCGCGACGTACTCGGCGATGGATCGGCGTGGGGCATGCGCATTGAGTATGCTGAGCAGCCGAGTCCCAACGGGCTGGCCGAAGCGTTCATTATTGGGCGATCGTTTGTTGAGGGACACCGCAGCTGCCTCGTCCTCGGCGACAATCTGTTCTATGGTCATACGCTGGCCGGTTCAATGCAGCGCGCGGCGTCGCAGCCGAGTGGCGCCACGGTGTTTGCCTATCGCGTTTCGCATCCCGAGCAGTATGGCGTTGTGGAGTTTGACAAGGAAGGAAAGGCTATTTCTATTGAGGAGAAACCCGCCGTACCAAAGTCAAACTTCGCAGTTACCGGATTGTATTTTTACGATGAACAAGTCACGGAGATTGCGGCTGCGCTCAAGCCATCGGCGCGCGGCGAACTGGAGATCACGGACGTCAATCGCGAGTACCTCACACGCGGCGCGCTAACGGTCGAGATTCTCGGTCGTGGTAGCGCATGGCTGGACACGGGCACGCATGAATCGCTGTTGCAAGCGGGACAGTTTGTGCAGACCGTTGAGCAGCGACAGGGACTCAAAATTTCCGCGCCAGAAGAAGTGGCCTACCGAATGGGCTTCATTGACCGCGCGCAGTTGCGCGTACTCGCGCAAGGACTCGGCAAGAGTGAGTACGGCACCTACTTGCGCATGCTTGCCGACGAGGAACATCCGTGATCAGTCGTCCACATTTGTGAGCGCACTGCTCCTCTTTGGTGGCTCGGGGCAACTGGGTACGGCGTTGCGCTCGTTGGCGCAGTCGCGCTGGGACGTGCGTGCGCCGTCATCGAGTGTGGTGAGTTTGGCCAACCCAGCTGATGTTGTTCGCGCGATAGAGGAAACACGCCCGCACGTTGTGGTGAATGCGGCAGCGTACACCCGGGTTGACGACGCAGAAACGGACGTGTCGAACGCTTTTGCGATCAATGCTACGGCCGTCGAGGCGATGGCCCAGGCGGCGCGACGGGCGGGCGCGTATTTCGTGCATGTGTCTACGGATTATGTCTTTGACGGCACGGGCGCGCTGCCGTATCTCACGACGGCACCAACCCACGCACTGAACGTGTATGGCGCGTCAAAACTGGCTGGCGAGGACGCCGTGGCTGCGAACAATCCAGACGCGGCGGTCGTGCGAACGTCGTGGGTGCATTCCGGTGGCGGCGTAAACTTTGTGGCAACCTGCGTGCGACTCTTTCGCGCCGGAACATCCATGCGTGTAGTGGACGACCAGGTGGGGGCACCAACGCGCGCCGCACATTTGGCGCATGCCGTACTGCTGCTTGCTGAGCGTCGTGACGTGTCCGGGTTGCTGCACTTCACCGATTGCGGTGTGGCGAGTTGGTATGACGTTGCCTGTTGCGTGCTCGACACCATGCGGGCGATGGGACGCGTGGCTGACACGGTGACCGTGACGCCGGTGGACAGCGGGTCCTATCCCCGACCGGCGAAACGACCACACGTGGCCATTCTCGATACACACAGCACCCGTGCAACACTTGGCTGGGCACCACAACACTGGCGCGATGGCGTGATCGCGTCGACGACGGAACTCCTTGATGCGTAAACTGCTCGTCACCGGCGGCGCGGGATTTATTGGCGGCAACTTCATGCACTACTGGTGTCGTGCGCACCCGGGCGAACGCGTGGTGGTGCTGGACGCGCTCACCTACGCGGGCAACAAGTCGACGATTGCGTCGCTAATTGCCGACGGTCGCATCACGTTTGTGCACGGCGACATCACCGACCGTGCGCTGGTTGATCGCGTGTTGGTCGAGCACGAGATCGACACCGTCGTACACTTTGCCGCCGAGTCGCACGTCGACCGTTCGATTGTCGATCCGGGCGCGTTTGTGCGCACCAATGTGCTGGGCACACAAACGATGCTCGACGCATGTCGCACGCAGTGGCATGTGAACGGTGCGTGGCGCGACGGAGTGCGTTTTCATCATGTGTCCACCGACGAAGTGTACGGCACGCTTGGGCCTCACGATGCACCGTTCTCCGAGACGACACCGTTTGCTCCGAACTCGCCGTACGCGGCCAGTAAGGCGGGTGCCGATCATCTCGTCCGCGCGTATGTACACACGTACGGCATGCCGGCGAGCATCAGCAACTGTTCCAACAATTACGGACCGTTTCATTTTCCCGAGAAGTTGATTCCGCTGCTGATTGTTAATGCGCTGCACGGCAAGTCACTGCCAGTCTACGGCGACGGACGACAGGTGCGCGACTGGTTGTTTGTCGAGGATCATTGTCGGGCCATCGCGCAAATTCTGCAGGCGGATGTCGCCGGGCAGACGTTTAATGTTGGTGGGCGTGCGGAGCATGTGAACATCGATATCGTGCATCAAGTGTGTGCGTTGCTCGACGAACGATTCGCCACCGATGCCACCCTCGCCGCGCGATTCCCCGGCTGCCCGGCGGCACGCGGCGAACCATGCGCTACACTGGTGACGTACGTCAAAGATCGACCGGGGCATGATCGTCGTTACGCTATAGATCCAACGCGCATTGCCACGGCGCTGGGGTTTGAACCACAGGAAACGTTGCACACCGGCTTGGCACGCACGGTGGATTGGTTTCTGGCCAACGAGTCGTGGTGGCGCGCCGTGATGGATGGCAGTTACCGCGACTGGATGACCGCGCAGTACGACAACGTCGCGCGCTAACCTTCGGCAACGCGCGCGCGATACTCACAATCTCGGCGTTGCGGACAGGTTGGACAGCGTACGACGCGTGCACCACAGACCAGCGCACCGAGTTCCATCAGCGCCTGGTTGTGCTCCCAGACGGCGTTGCCCGCACGCGCGGGGAGTGTGGCTTCCGCGAGTGCCCATGCAACGCGCTGTCCGAGCGCAGACTTTGGCGAATGCTCAGGAGCGAATACGCGCAGCAGCACGCGCGCCACATTGGTGTCGACCAGTGCAGCACGTTTTTCATAGGCAAATGTGGCGATCGCGCCTGCCGTATACGCGCCAATGCCCGGCAGTTCTCGCAAGATGACCGGATCGGACGGCAGCGTGCCCGTTGGATCGTGCGCAGGTGCGACGGTGCGCGCCAGTTTGTGCAGGTTGCGTGCACGAGCGTAGTAGCCAAGCCCTTCCCACTGCTCAAGCACGCGACCGACGGGGGCCCGACCGACATCATGCAACGTCGGGAATCGATTGAGGAATCGATCATAGTAGTCAATAACGCGTGACACCTGCGTTTGCTGCAGCATCAATTCGGAGACGAGAATCTTGTACGGATCGCGCGTGCGTCGCCATGGCAGGTCGCGCGCGTATACGCGGTACCACGCGCGCAGACGCTTGCCGAATGTTTTCAGGTCGGCGACGGCGATGGTCGCCACCAGGGCGTCCGCGAGTTGCGCGTGGGTGCGGCGCGACTTCGTTCGTTTTGGTGCGTCGTGGCTCACGCGTCGCAAGGTTATCCGGTAGCGCGAGCGTTCAGCTCACGCTCCGCGTCTTCTTGCGCAAGAAGTCCATCAGGACGAACTGCCCGAGCGACATCGTGTTTGTGAAGTACGCTTTGCCGCGACTGATTTCGCTCACCCGTTTGACAAACTCCACCAGCGCGCGATCGCGCGCGAGCATGAACGTGTTGATCATGATGCCGCTCTTTCGGCAGGCGGCAACTTCACGTAGTGTTTCGGCCAGCACGTAACCATCGAGCCCCATCGAATTCTTGTAAATCTGCCCGTCGGGCATGGTGAGCGCGCTGGGTTTGCCGTCAGTGATCATGATGATTTGCCGCATGTCTTTTTTCTGTGACATGAGAATGCGGCGCGCCAGTTTCAGTCCTTCCGCGGTGTTGGTGTGGTACGGCCCAACCTGTGCTTTGGCCAGTGTCGCGATCGGTATTTCTTCCGCCGAATCATGAAACAGCACAACACGAATGGTATCACCGGCAAACTGCGTGTTAATGAGGTGACAGAGTGCTAGCGCAACCTTCTTGGCCGGCGTAAAGCGATCTTCGCCGTACAGAATCATCGAATGCGACGTGTCGAGCATGAGCACCGTCGCGCAACTCGATCGGTACTCGGACTGTCGCACCATCAGGTCGCCATAGTCGAGATCAATCGGCACGCTCAGGGATCCGGTGCGGGCCAGTGCGTTGGCCAGCGTGCCCGGCACGTCCAGATTCAGCGCGTCACCGAATTCGTAGGGCTTGCTCCACGAGTCTGATTCCACGCCGGTCGACAGCTGTGGTGTGTCGTGACTGCCAATGCTCGACTTGCCAAGCGAGCCGAGCAGGTGTCGCAAGGTGCGGTAGCCAAGGAAGTCGATGCCGCGATCGGTGAGGTTGAACTGCACGTCGTTGGCGGCGGCCTGGCCAAGCGAACCCTTGCCGGTCACCGGTTGGTGCGCGCCGGGCATCCGCTGCGGCTGGTCGACGGTGAGAAAGCCGTCCTGCACCAGTCGCTGCACAAGGCCGTCGAGCAACTCGGCTAGTTTTTCTTCGGAGACGTCGTCGCCGTCACCGCGGAGCGCTTTGAGCATCTCGGGCGTGATTTGCCCGCTCTCGATCAGCGCATTGAGAATGGCCTGCTTGAGTGCGTCGAGGGATCGGTCACCGTCTTCCTGCGGTTCGCCCCAGTAGCCCTGCTCGCCGCCGGCAAATCCCGATTGCAGCAGAAAGTCGGCGAGCTGATCGAGCAACGCCTGCAAATCCACCGCATCCGCCATCTGCGGATTGAATTTTGTGTACGTGTGGAACCGCATATGGCCAGCCGTGGTCGAGTGACGTACAGGTTCGGGTACCTGTCTTGAGATAACACCCTGGGAGCGTGGACGGGTCCCGGCAACTGCGTTTTCTCAGTGTTCTTGCTCGCCTGGGGCCCCGCTGCGACCCTCGGCTGCCGCCGACTGCCCGTTAATCAGTTCGCGACCGGACAAAAGCCGGATGAGTACGTCGCCATGCATATGCGCGCGCCTAAATTCCTTTGTTGGCATGACGCGCGCCAGGTGACGTCACGCCGTATCCTTCAACAGGCAGCTACGTGCATGAGTGCTGATTTTCGATGTCGGATGTGCGGTTCCGCGGCCGCGAGACGGCGCCTGCCGGTTCGCGAGATGATGTTCGGCACGCGCGTGGTGTTTGAATACGTGGAATGCGATGGCTGTGAAGGGTTGCAAATCGCTTCCATTCCGGACGATCTGTCATCGTTTTATCCGAGTGACTACTACTCATATTCCAAGCCGGATGGGTCGCAGTCGCTCAAAGAAAAAATCGGCAGCAAGTTGCGCTGGCTGCAGCGAGAGAGTCATCGCCTAGGCCTTCGTCCGCTGGAGGCCGTGTTAGAACAGCGTAACGGACCCATGGTGACGCCGCCGTCGGTCGCCGCCCTCGACCTGGAACCATCTGCCCGCATTCTCGACGTGGGTTGTGGCGCCGGGGCTCTACTGCTCGAGTTGCGATACCTCGGCTTTTCGAATCTGTCCGGCGTCGATCCGTACTTGCCTGAGTCGATCGAGTATCCGGGAGGTGTGTGCATCGCGCGCTCGGCGCTAAAGGAGCTGCAAGGACCGTTCGACGTCATCATGCTGCATCACGTCTTCGAACATCTGCCCGATCCGCAGGAGACGCTCAAAGAATGTCGTGCGCTGTTATCGGCGCGTGGACAGATATTGCTGCGTTTTCCGTCTGTGCCGTGTGAGGCGTTTGATG
>JAYSVL010000559.1:0-3363 GCA_043718595.1 Gemmatimonadaceae bacterium | reverse complement strand
GCCGGACGCGGCGCCCTTCTCCGCCCCGAAGAGTTCGATCTCCCCCCCCCCTCGCGTGTCGCCGGGTGCGGCACAATCGAACGTCATGAACAGTCCATCGCGCCGACCACCGTGTTCGTGCAGCACGCGCGCCACCAGCCGCTTGCCAGTTCCCGCTTCGCCGCTGATGACCACGGGCGAATCGCTTGGTGCCACCCGTTCAATCAACGACAGGACGGCCACCAGCGGCGCATACTGTGTCACAAAATTCGGCGCGCCGGTTGATCGACGAAGCCCCGAATGCATGGCGTGATTGTCGCGCGTGAGCATGCGTTTCTCCCACGCGCGGCGCACCAGGGCATCGATCTCCGCCATGCGGTACGGTTTGGACACGAAGTCGTACGCCCCCAACTTGATTGCGGCCAACGCCGTCTCGGTCGTACCGTTGCCGGTAATGACGATGATCTCCGGCGGCAATGGATCCTCGCGCACCAGCCGCAGCACTTCGAGTCCGTCGAGCTCCGGCATCACGATGTCCAGCAATGCGACATCGAACGTCTCCGCGCGCAGGCGGTCCAGCGCATCCCGACCATTGTGCACTCTGGTGACCGCAAAGCCACGCGCCGTCAGGTACTGCTCCAACACCGTCCCCAGATGCGTCTCGTCTTCGGCAATGAGGACTCGAATAGCGGATACCAGATCGACGCCGCGGGCCGGTGACGGCGACGTAGTCATGCCACAGCGCCCATGGCGAACGTCAGGTCGGGTAACAGCACGCGAAAGGTCGCCCCCGGCGCATCACCACTCATCAATTCCAACTGACCGGCGTGATCGGTAACGATGCCGTGGCAAATGGCCAACCCCAGGCCTGTTCCCTGGCCATGGGGCTTGGTGGTAAAAAATGGTTCGAACACTTTGGCGTGCAGGGAACGGGGTACTCCCGGACCTTCATCGGACACGTCAAGCACTGCGCTCGATTCGCCGTTGGCGACTGTCAACAGTGACGTTCGGATCACCACGCGTGCGCCGTCCGGGGTCGCGTCGAGCGCATTGATCGCCAATGCCATCACCACCTGCACCAGCTGGTCCGCATTGCCGGTCACCTGCAGCGGTCTGGCGTCATCGATCTCAGTCACCATCGTCACGCGTTTGTACCGGGGATGGTGCTGCAGCAGGAAGAGCCCCTGGCGCACAACCGCGTTCAGATCCAATGTCGTGCGCGCTGCGGGCTTTGGTCGCGCAAAATCCAGCAGTCCGTCCACGATCCGCTTGCAGCGATGCACTTCGAGGTCGATGATGCGCAACAGCTCCGCGGGATCGGCGCCCGGAACCGGTGCGCCGAGCGGCAGCGTCGCCGCCAACTCCGTGTGCAGCGCCAGCGACTCGCCGCATGCGGCGATGGTCGCCAGCGGATTGTTGATCTCGTGCATCACGCCGGCCGCCAACTGGCCGAGTGCGGCCAGTTTCTCCGACTGCGCGGTGCGATCGATCGCGGCGCGCCAGTCGGTAATATCCTCACCCACTGTGATGACGTGACTGACGTCTTCGCCGGTGATGCGCATCGGGATTTTGGAGATCCGAAAGGTCCGGGTATCGCCGAACGCGTTACTCTCCATCTGGAACTGCTGCAGACGTCCCGTCGCAAACACCTCATCGAACTCCTGCTTGAGCATCGACGCCGACTGACGATGCAGGACCTCGAAAATCGTTCGGCCAATCGCGTCGGTGCGGGACACGCCCTGCAACCCCGTCTCGCGCTTGTGATTCCAGGCGTGAATGCGGTAGTCACGGTCGACCACATACATGCCGAATGGCAGCGAGTCGACCACGCGCTCGATGAAGGCGCGCTGCGCGGCCACCTCCTGGACACGCGCCTGAAGCTCACCTTCCAGAATCCACAGTTGCTCGGTGCGCAACGCCGCGAGCGTCAGTAGGTCGGCGCAGGCGACGGCCACCTCCCGCTCCGACGGCGTAAGTGTCTCGACCAATCGCTGCAGTTCGACTGCGCCAGCCCGCAATGAGTCGGGTGTGGACGACGGCCTCGCCGCGACCGCGAGGAGGTCCGGAAGTGCGGCAAAGGTGGAGTGAGACTTCATGGGAACGCGCGAGGTCGGATCACACTACCAAACTAGGACTCACGCATCGATCGGACAAGCTGACCGATCGCCAAACGCTTGCCTTCGATCAACCAGTCACTGCGCGGATGGCGGCGTGAATCTCGGCGTTCTCGCGTTTCTGTCCGCTCTTCTCCTCGACATGCGCCCAACGGACCACCCCAGTCTTGTCGATGAGGAAGTACGAGCGTTTGGCGACGAGCGTATCCTCGCGCATCACGCCAAAGCCCCGTGACGCTTCGCGCTTGAAGTCGGACAAGAGATGCACTTTCATCTCGTACTTGCTGCGAAACTCCTTGAGCGATGGAACGGCATCTACACTGATTGGAAGCACTTCCACTCCCTCAGCGGCAAATACATCGAAGTCCTCACTGAACCCACACAGCTCGGCGGTGCAGGTGCTGGTGAACGCCAATGGAAAGAACGCCACCAGCACCAGTGACTGTCCGCGAAAACTGGACAACGTCACATTCGTTCCAGCGGTTGAAAACAAACTGAAATCCGGGGCGGTCTCGCCGACCGTGATTGGACTGACGGCTGTCGTGGACATTGCGTGATTATTGAGTGGGTTTGCGAACTTTCCCGAACGTGCGACACCCCGCAGGGCATGGGCCGATACGGGGTGTCGTGAACAACGGAACAGTGGAGCGTGTCGGGATCGAACCGACGACCCCCGCCTTGCAAAGCGTGACCGAAAGTCAGTGACTTCGGCTAAGTTAGCCGGTAGCAATGGCTTTCGAACTCGCGTCAGCCGAGCACTGACCTGCTTATTTCCGGACAGAACCGCAAAAAGGGCGCGAAAAAGGCGTAGCAGAGCTAGTCCTCATTATCAGCCCGTACCCAAGACTTTGCAAGGAGTGTCGGGTCAACGACTCGTTCCCATGTGGGCGAATCTTTGCGCACACGTGTATCCCCACACCCCGTGGAGGTTCTGCACGGATCTGAGGTTGTCCCGATTTGGTGGACACGTAAGTGATGGGAATAATGCGGCCGCTCGCAACTGATCTTCGTACTCTGCGGGACTGACGTAGCCCAGCGTGGAATGCCGACGTTTTCGGTTGTACCAGACTTCGATGTATCGAAAAATCGAATGCCGCGCTTCCTCCCGCGTGTGCCAGTCGCTTTGCATGAGCAGCTCGAATTCCAGGGTCGAGAAGAAGCTCTCGGCGACGGCGTTGTCGTAACAATTGCCCTTGCCGCTCATGCTCGCAATCATCCCGTGCGCGGCCAGTTCGGCGCGATACGCGCCCGACGCATACTGACTCCCTCG
>JAYSVL010000558.1:0-3371 GCA_043718595.1 Gemmatimonadaceae bacterium | reverse complement strand
GGTATCTCGAGGAGATCCAGCCTGATCTGATGCCACTCGCGATCACGCTGAGCCCCGGGCATCCGCTGCCGCACCTGCCGCATCTCGGCTTGTTCATCGCGGTGGTGTTTCGGAGTGCGGCCGGCGAGCGCACGCATCTCGCCGAACACGAAATTCCGACCGACGTGCCACGACTGCTGCCAGTTCCTGGACGTCAGGGTGATGTGATCGCCGTCGAAGATGTGTTGCGCGTGAATGCGCACCGGTTGTATCCCAACTCGCTTGTTGACGGCGCGTATTTGTTTCGTGTCACGCGCGGCGGTGATCTTCCGTTACAAGCCGCGGATGCCGGTGATTTGCTGGAAGCGGTGGAACTCGCCACCGAGCGTCGGCCGCACAATCCCGCCGTGCGCGTTGAGGTCGAGCGCAGCATGCCGCCGGAAGTTGGGCGACAGATCCTGGAGAGTTTGCGTCGCGAGGCGGTTGGTCGCGACATGGAACTCACGGTCGATGCCGTGCAAGTCGTGGATGGGCTGCTTGACTTGCGCTGTCTCAGTAAGCTCCCGCTCCCGAAATTCGCTGCGTTTGAATTCGCTCCGCTGGTGATGCGATCAGCAGTGCCAAGCGGACAGTCTCTGGTCGACGCCATGCGCGGCGGGGATGTGCTGGTGCATCATCCGTTCGAATCGTTTGACGACTCGGTGGTGCGCTTTCTGCAGGAGGCGGCGGCCGATCCGCAGGTGTCAGCGATCAAGATCACGCTCTATCGTGTTGGTGATCCGTCACCGGTGGTGGCCGCACTGCTCGCCGCAGCGCGCGCGGGCAAACAGGTATTCGCGTTAGTGGAGTTACAAGCGCGCTTCGATGAAGAGCACAACGTGCATTGGGCGCGCGAGCTCGAACGTGCTGGTGGGCATGTAGTGCACGGGATCTTGGGCATCAAGGTGCACGCCAAGGTGGCCCTGGTTGTTCGACGCGAAGGCGAGCGATTACAACCGTACGTGCATGTCGGCACAGGCAACTACAACACACGCTCAGGGCGACTGTATACCGATCTCAGCCTGTTCTCCATGCGCGACGACCTGACGGCCGACGTCATCGATCTGTTCAACGAACTGTCAGGCTCGTCCCGTCCACCACATGGACTGACGCGCGGGGTGCTCGTTGCTCCGCATCAGCTGCTTCCCGCACTTTTGCAACGCATTGAGCGCGAAACTCAGCACGCGCTGGCCGGGCGCCCGTCGGGGATCGCGCTCAAGGTCAACGGACTCGCCGATTCAGAAGTGATTCGGGCGCTCTATCGTGCAGCGCAGGCGGGCGTGCCGATCAATCTGGTGGTGCGTGGCATTTGCACGTTGCGTCCAGGGGTGCCGGGGCTTTCGGAGGGCATCCGCGTGGTGAGCGTCGTTGGGCGATTCCTTGAACACTCCCGCATCTATCGCTTTGAAGACGGCGGAAACCCCGAGTACTTCATCGGTTCAAGTGACCTGCGGCCGCGCAACCTCAGACGCCGGGTCGAAGTCCTTGGCCCAGTCCGCGATGTCAGTCATCAGGCACGGCTGGACGCGCTGCTGTCGCTGTACCTGAACGATGCATCGGCCTGGGAACTGACGCCCGGTGGCGATTATGTACAGCGTTCGGGGGACGGCGTACGGGCGCAGGCATTCCTCGCGGCGGCCTCGGCATGACGATCGCCCTTCCGTAGTCCGGGCGCCGCTCGCGTCTTCCACTATGTTGCGGTAGCCGAACGAGAGTCGTGCGGCAGAAGCGCACAGGCGCTTCTCCCTTTTTATCTGACGCACGCACTGGAGTCTCCTCGCTTGGCACGCAAACCGAACTACGATTACGAGAAGCGCCGCAAGGAAATGGAGCGGCAGGCGAAGAAGGACGCGAAGCGCGAAGAGCGCGCGCGTCGGAAACTCCTTGGACTCCCAGACGAAATGGACGAGGCGATCGATCCCGAGACTGGGCTGCCGATGGAGCCTAGCGACGCGTCCGACCCCCAGACGCCATAGCGGTTGAGCTGGGCGGCGTCGGCCACAGCGCGTTGGCGACTTCCCTTCAGCCACCTAACGAAGTTAGTTAACCGACGCACACGTCAGTTCCTCTCCTTTGGGGACCATGCCGCCGTCTGGGTCCTGCCTTCCCGTCACTGTTGTTATTCCCACCTTGAACGAGGCGGACCGGCTGTCGGCCTGTCTCGAATCGGTGCGTTGGGCCGCTGAAGTCGTCGTTGCCGATGCGGGGTCGACCGACGGCACCCAAGAGCTCGCCCGACGCTTCGGCGCGACCGTGCTGGACGGCGCGGGACCAACGATCGCCGAACAACGCAACCGTGCCATCGCCGCCGCTTCGAACCCATGGGTGCTGGCGCTTGATGCCGACGAGCGCGTCTCGCCGGAACTGGCGGCTTCCATTGCGCGAGCGGTGCTCATGCCGTCGGCCGCCGTGTTTCGCGTGCACATGCGCAACCAGTACCTCGGCGCCACCATGGAACGCGGCGGTTGGGGACGCGACAAGCATGTCCGTCTCTTTCTGAGCACGTTGCGCTACAGTGTGAAGCGCGTGCACGAAGGGCTGGAGTACACCGGTACGGTCGGTGATCTCGCGGGACGCGTGGAACACGATTCGTATCGAAACCTCGCCCATCAGCTAGCCAAGGTGAACACATACGCCCAGTGGGGTGCGGAGGATTTGCTGGCCCGCGGCAAGCGTGTCGGATTCGCCGAGTTAGCGGCGCGTCCACTGTGGCGATTCATTAAGTGCTACTTCGTGCAGGGCGCGTGTCTCGACGGTCATCGCGGGCTCGTGCTCGCCGTGGTCCACGCGTGGTCGGCGTTTGCCAAGTACGCGTTGCTGTGGGACATGCAGCGCGTGGCGAAGGCCCGCGAGAATGCGCGTGATGGTGCACCAACGGGTTCGGCGCCGGTCAGTACTCCGATCGCGGACGTGGCATTGATCGAGCAGCTGCGACACCGCGACGTGCATACGCACAGCGCCTGACGTTTGTGCGTGTGCCGGTGCTGTGTTATCACCGTATTGAAGCGCCCCCTGCTGCCGCGCCAAAGGACCGGAACTTCGTATCGCCGTCACTGTTCGCTGAGCACTTGGCCATGCTCTCGTCGTTCGGCTTCACAGGCGTCACGGTGCGTGATCTTGCCGCGTGGCAGCGTGGCGATGGTGCGCTGCCAAAACGCGCCATCGCGATCACCTTTGATGATGCGTACTGCAGTGTCGCCGATGAAGCCGTGCCCCAGCTCGCTGCACGCGGATGGCCGGCTACCGTGTACGTAGTAACGTCGCGCATTGGCGGCACCAACAGCTGGGACACGCACGCTCCGCAGTCCGCGCTGCTCGATGCCGCTGCGTTGCGCGCGCTCAGTGCCAACGGG
>JAYSVL010000557.1:0-3376 GCA_043718595.1 Gemmatimonadaceae bacterium | reverse complement strand
CCAGAAACCGTTCGGCGAACTGCGCCGAGTAGAGCTCGGGGCGCAGCACCTTGATCGCGACGGGCCGTGCGTGTTTGATGTCCTGGGCCAGATACACGGTGGCCATGCCGCCGTGCCCCAGCTCGCGCTCGACGACGTACCGGTCGCCAAGGGCGGCCGTCAGCTGCGCGAAGTCACGGTTCAGGGCAATCATGCCACTACGATGTGGCTCGGCGCTGGAATGTCAAACTTTCTGGATTGTTGCATTCGGTCTCAGGTGGCGCGCTGGCCAATCGCGCATCAGCGCATCCCTTGCCGACTCATTTCTGCGCCGACTCAACATGCCCGCGCATGTAGCCTCGCAGCACGGCATTCATCCGTGACTGGTATCCATCGCCGCCGCTACGGAAGTACGCGAGGATGTCAGGATCGACACGGAAGGAAATTGGGATCTTCCTCTGCGGCATCACCCAACGCGCTGCGGCGAGCATCTGATCGGTAAACTCGATGTCGTCAGGGTCCTGTCGAATTTGCTCGGCGATGTCCGTATCCGAAATAGCATCGACACGCTCCCAGTCAATCGGCGTAGCCTTCCGACGCATCCCCGCCCGCGACTTAACGGAACCGCTGGCCTTCGAGACCTTCTTTGTAGCGCCGCGTTTCTCTCGCATTTGCCTTCCGGAAACTGAAGATGTGACAGACGTCCCCCCGGGTTACCCAGCCAACGGCCATCACTCGTCCTTCGATCACACCGAGACCCAGCTCGCGGATTTCACCATAGTCTCGGCGCGTATCGATCCAGACCAGCATGGGCGCGTCCCAGATGGGCGCCGCGTTCACAAAGTCGAGGTGGCGTTCGCGAATATTTCTTGCGTTCTTCGCTGGGTCCCAGGTGAACTGCATCAGACAGTATACGCGTGTATATACCGTTCGTCAACTGCCGTTATCCCCCGCCACCTGCACGCACCATGCCCGCCTGCAGCCGGGCAACAAACGTCGCCAACGCCGCCTGACTGCGGAGGCCGGTCTTGTCATAGACACGCTGCGCCTGGGTCCGTACCGTTGCCAACGACACGCCGCGAACGTCTGCGACTGCTGACAATCCACCGCCATCGGCCAACGCCAGCGCGACACTCGCCTCCGCTTCTGTCAACGTGAATGCGGTGCGCAGATAGCCGTGCAGCACCGCAGACTGGTCACGCTGCTCCGGTGCAGACTCTGGATCGATGATGATGATCAGCGCGCGCGGCTCACATCGCGTCGTCACCAGTTCACTGAACAAAACATGCGTTGGTGGCATCTCCATGCGCAGCGGCGTGACCAGTGCCATGAGTGGCTTGGCATGCAGTCGGCGAAGCACCACAGCACCACCACTCTGTCGCGCATTGGTTGGCGCGTTTGACCGGCGGAGATCACACGCCGCAACTTGTTTACACACAGCGCCGATCATTGCATGCAACGCGACCGCATCCGCCGGAACTTTCGCTTCCAGTGTTGCGCGTGCGCTCCCGCGGACACGCTGCGTGCAGATGGCGTCGCCGCGAGCGAGGTGTTGATCGGCGCGTGCATTTGTGGAGACCAGATGTCCGCGGACGTCGGTGACCAACACCGCATCGCTCATATTCCGCACGGCCTGTGACACGATGTCAACGCCAGGCGCGCGCACCGCCATCCTGCTCGCCACATGCACCGCATGCTGCAGGTGCGGCATAGTGCGTTGCAGTTGCGTCAGACACTCGGCGGGAAACGGTCCTGCGCGGCGCTCGCGTGCGAGCACGAGCAGAGCACGGGCCGACGGCTCTCTGAGCAGCACGGTGCCAATGCCCGAGTGCCAACCCCGCGGCGCGATCCAGTCAGCGTAGAACTCGGTCTTCTGCAGATCGTGATCGCGAATGAGGTGGTCGGTCACATGGACGGTGCCGACCGGACTCGTCGCCATCCTGGGCTCGAGGCATGGGTCAAGTTGCGCATAGTGTGCGCGATACACCTCGGCGTCGCCCTGGCCGGTGCCAATCATGATGGCGTGATTGTAGTCGTACTTGTCGCGCTGCATGGCCAGCACCACGGCGGCCCGCGCTCCTGCCACATCACCGAGTGCGGTGAGGGCCGCCGTCCAGCGCTCGCCTGACAGGTCGAGGGACGCGTCGTACAGGAGTGCGACCACGTTCGACACCGGATCGCAAGGTGTGTCAGCGATGGCTCAACTCCAGCAGCCATGCGTCGGAGACGGACACGGGCGTGGTACACACGAACGCATTGGGAAATTTCGCACCGGCAGGTACACACCAGTCTTCGCGCGTCGGCGCGCGTGTAATGACGCGCGAGGTGCCATCAAGTGAGACGCGGAGAATATCGCGACTGCTGCCGGCACGCGCGATCAGTGAGGCTCCGTCATCTGACCAGCCAATAGGCACTAGATAGGCGTTCGAGAGCTGTCGCGGAGTACGGCCACGAGCGACGACCCACAATCCGGACTCACCGGCGCTTGTCCCCATTTTGTAATATGCGACTTGCGATCCGTCGCGATTGGGCGTGGCACCCGAGAGTGAGCTTCCGGAATCGCTCGTGATCACGGTCACCTTCCGGCTGCCTGGATCCACGGCAAGGATCGCGTAGCCGTTTGCGTCACTGGAGAAAACAATGTCCTTCGTCGGCTCCCATGCGAGTCCGCCTCCAATCGTGGCAGTACCAGGAATGCAGGACACCGTACCGCCTCCTGATGGTGCGGTGCAGACGTGGGGGATGCCATTGAGGCGCTGTACAACCGCAATGACATCACCGTCCGACGACCACGCCAGATTTGGCACACCTGATCCAAACACGTCACCGAACGTGACTTGTCGCGCGGTGTTTGTCGCGATGTCCATGATCCAGACGTTGTTTTTTTGCTGGCCATGCTCAACGTATGCCAATCGTGTGCCATCGGGCGATAACACAGCGGACCACTTCATTGTTGTGGTAGATGTCAGGGGGCGGGTCCTGCCGTCCTTTTCTACGAGCTGTATGTTCGCGTGGCGAACGATCCGCGTGTACACGGCGCGGCGATCGTCATCCGACAGCGACAGCGTCGTGGAACTGTACTGATTATCGGAGCCCCACGCTTCAAGACCGTTGGCAACGATCTGCGGCGATTTTGACGACGGAAGTTCGTCCCGGTTGAGCGGGATTCGTACCAGTTCACTGAGTCCGCGAATCGCAAACACAGCATTGCTTGTGTTGGACCACGTTGGCGCTCCCAGTGCCGCGTTAGTGATCTGCGCAATCCTCCGAGGCGCCCCTGCAGGCGGAACCACCCAGAGCTCTTTTGTTGAGTCCTTGACCTGTGCGACCACCAGCCCCCGCGCGGACCAGCTCCCTTGGCTTGGAAAGGGCAGTCCGGCGAGTGGCATTGACGACG
>JAYSVL010000556.1:0-3385 GCA_043718595.1 Gemmatimonadaceae bacterium | reverse complement strand
GCAGCCTCCGCAGGCGGCAGGCCGCGAGGTGAAGCTCAACTACGCGACGCAAGTGGAAGTTGAACCACCGACGTTTGCGTTCTTTGGCAATCATCCTGAATTGATCCCAGAGAACTACATCCGTTATCTCCACAACGGATTGCGCGAGAAGTGGGGCTTCCTCGGATCACCCATGCGCATCCTCATGCGTCGGAAGAGCGCCCCGGCATGAATGTGGTCGCATCGATCGTTGTCGCGTATCTCATCGGGTCGATCCCAACGGCGTTGCTCGTCGGTCGGGCGAACGGCATCGATCTGCGAACGGTGGGCTCAGGGAACCTTGGTGCGACCAATGTATTCCGCACGCTTGGGGCTGGGTGGGGCTGCTTTGTGTATGTGATCGATATGCTCAAAGGCGCGTTGCCCGTGGTGTTGTTGCCGAACGTCGCGGGTGTATCGACAGGATGGCCGTGGGGCGTCGCGTTCGGTATCGCCGCTATCATCGGTCACGTGCGACCAATTTTTCTGCTGGGCAATGGTGGAGGCAAAGGCGTAGCAACAGCGAGCGGTGTATTTCTGGCGCTCGCTCCGCTGCCCGCCGGCTGCGCGATGTTGGCCTTCGTGCTCGTCGTCGCCGCATCGCGCTACGTGTCGCTCGGTTCGCTCGCTGGCGCGGTGGTGTTACCATTGGCACTGGTCGCGCAAGAGCGCGCACTGTCGCCGCTGGTACTGGTGAGTATGAGCGTCGCCGCCTTTGTGTTCTGGACGCATCGCGAGAATATCGACCGCCTGCGACGAGGCGAAGAGCGACGCGTTGGCCAAGGCAAGGAGTCGCGGACGTGAGCACCGCCGTGATGCGCTGTGCCGTTGTTGGCGGTGGCGCGTGGGGGACCGCGATTGCTGATCGGCTCACTCGCAACGGGCACGACGTCGTGTTGTGGGCGCGCGAAGCCGACGTTGTGGAGATTGTTAATCGCGATCATATCAATCCGCGATTTCTCGCTGGTGCGTCCCTGTCACCCCTGTTGCGCGCGACCAGCGACATGCGCGTTGCATTGCACGACGCGCGCTTGGTGCTCTTCGCGGCACCATCGCATGTGTTGCGTCGAGTGGTGTCGGCTGGGAAGATGGACATTCATCGTGACGCGGTCCTCGCCGTGGCGACGAAGGGCATTGAGCAGGAAACCCTCGCGCTGATGACCGAGGTGGTCGCGCAAGAGACACCAGCGCACCCGGTCGTTGCGCTGAGCGGTCCAAGTTTCGCCGCCGAAGTTGCGGCCGATCAACCAACAGCAGTTGTTGCTGCGTGCGCCGCACCAAAGGGCGCATCGCTCGTGCAGCGCGCGCTGAGTGCGCGACACTTTCGCGTGTACACCAGCGACGATGTTGTGGGCGTGGAGCTTGGCGGTGCACTGAAGAACGTGATGGCGGTCGCGACGGGCATTCTCGACGGACTCGGACTGGGATTCAATCCTCGCGCGGCGCTCATGACGCGCGGTCTCGCTGAGATGACGCGACTTGGTGTGGCACTCGGAGCGCGCGCAGAAACCTTTGCCGGACTCGCTGGACTCGGTGATTTGGTGCTGACGTGCACCGGTGCCCTCTCGCGCAATCGGGCCGTGGGCGTGGCGATCGGGCAGGGACTAACGCTCGACCAGGCGCTCGCCGGCAAGGACAGTGTGGCGGAAGGCGTGCTCAACGCACAGAGTGCGAAGGCGCTTGCTGATCGTGCGGGGGTGGCCATGCCAATTATCGACGCGGTGCATCGCATTGTGTTCGCTGGGCAACCGCCACGGGAAGCGATCGCTGAACTGATGGCGCGCGAACTGCGCGCAGAACGGGACTAAGGAGCGCGCGCGTGCTACGTGATGAACCAGTGCAGGAGTTCTATTCGATCGGCGACGTCTGTACGCTGACGGATCTCAAGCCGCACGTGTTGCGATACTGGGAGAGTCAGTTCAAGCTGCTGCATCCGGCCAAGAATCGCAGTGGAAATCGCGTCTACTCGCGGCGCGAAGTCGAAGTCATCCAGTTGGTGAAGCATCTGCTGTACACGGACAAATACACCATCGACGGAGCACGACAAAAGCTGGACGAACATCGCAAGACCGGTACGCTGCGATCCGTCGCGCGTTCGGCGCTTGAGGTGCAGTCAATCGAGTCGGTGGAACGCGATCTCGCCGAATTGGTCACGTTTCTCGGCGCGTCCATTCCCACGTCACGCTAGCGCATCGCGCGCGCGGCGTTTCGTTTACCGTATCCCTCTCTATGCGCATCCTACTCAGCAACGATGATGGAATTCTGGCCAAGGGTCTTCACATTTTGGAGGAGGCGTGCGCGCCACTGGGTGAGCTTTACGTAGTAGCGCCCGATCGCGAACAAAGCGCCACCAGCCACTCGCTCACGCTGCATCACCCACTCCGTCCCGTTCGGCTTGGCGAACGACGATGGCAGGTGGACGGCACCCCAACGGACTGCGTCTTGCTGGCGTGTGAGGCCTTGCTGGATGTGCGTCCCGACTTTGTCATTAGCGGTATCAATCATGGCCCGAACATGGGCGAAGACGTCTTGTACTCCGGCACCGTTGCCGCCGCGATGGAGGGACTGGCGCTGGGGATCCCATCCATTGCGGTTTCGTTCGCCGGCCGAGTGCTCGGTGCCGATGCACGACTCGAAACCCAAGTGGAGTTGTTGCGCGGCCTGTTGCAGCACTGCATGTCGCTCAGCGCCTTTCCCGCGCACACCCTGCTCAACATCAACTTGCCGCCGGTGGTTGCCACGGACGTCAAGGGCGTGCGGCTGACGCGCACCGGGCGCCGCGTGTTTAGCGACTCGATCGCCCGCATGAAGGATCCGTGGGGCAGGGACATCGTGTGGATCGGCGGTGGATCAGTGGAATGGAGTGGACCCGACGATTCAGACTTTCGCGCGGTGCACGATGGATTTGTTTCGGTCACACCGTTGCATCTGGATTTAACGCATCGCGACGCGCTCGATACGCAGACGGATTGGTGGCAAGCTCCGTAGAGCCAGAGTTTCGCGGCGCGCGACGACGACTCGTCGAGACGCTGCAGGAGAAGGGCATCCGAGATCTCGCCGTATTGCGGGCGATCGATATGGTGCCTCGACACCTGTTTGTCCCGCCCACGGTGCGGCACCGATCGTATGAAGACTCGGCGCTGCCGATTGGCAGCGGCCAGACCATCTCCCAGCCGTACGTACACGCGCGCGCGCTCGAGCAACTGTCGCTGTCCGGTCGGGAGCGGGTGCTGGAAATTGGCACCGGCTCAGCGTACCAAACCGCGCTCCTGGCGGCGCTAGCCGAGCAAGTGTTCTCAATTGAACGACACGCGGCGCTACTCGATCAGGCACGTCTGCTGCTGGCCAAGGCAAACGCGCGTAACGT
>JAYSVL010000555.1:0-10397 GCA_043718595.1 Gemmatimonadaceae bacterium | reverse complement strand
GCCAGCGCTCGCGCTCAACGCCGCGACGCTTGGCGCTGCAGCACGCTCGAGCAGTGCGAGTGCATGACAAATGTTGAGCAGCCAGATCGATTCAAGATACGTACTGAAGAACGGGCGCGATGGGCCGAGGACATTGTCGCTGTTGGGCCAGGTGTGGTATCGCCATGCCAGCGCGTCGATAATGCGCATCGCGACATCGGCGTGTTCCTTTCGGCCACGCAGGGCGAACAGTGCAGCCGCGTGGACGGCACGCTCGACGGTCCACAATTGCGCACCCATCGCCCACCAATCGTCATGCGTCCGACCGCGATAACTCGTACCGCAACGCTCACAGCGATGCTCGTGTGGCGACCACGGATCGAAGGTGAGTAATGTGCCGTGGGTGGGACATCGTCCTCCGCCGCGAGTCATCCTCGCTTTCTGTTCCGGGATTGGAAGCGCACGCGTCAACAACGGCTCCAGTTCGGTGCTCAGCGCATCGGCTAGCTGTGCGAATGCGTGGGACGCGCCTGGTGTAACTAACGCGCGCCTCGCGTCGAGATCACACGGCAGCAGTTCGCGTACGGCGTTCATCGTCCGTCTCGTCGCGTCCATTGCGCGATGGACACCAATTCTCCGCGCAGATCCATCGTGACGTGGTCGAGTCTTCGTGAGTACCCCTGCACGCCTCGCGCGTGATAGAGCCACGTGACAGGAACGGCTTCGGCGATCCTCGCCTCCACGACGCGCCAGTCGGCCGTCGTGTTGGTAACACGCGCCTGCCGAATCGCTGCGTCGAGGGGCGGTTGATGATAGTCGCTGTAATCCAGCGCACCGCCGCGCTGTTTTGAATCGAACATCGCCGACAGGTGCCCGAGTCCGATGTCTCCAGGAATTCCAGTGAGCGCCAGGTCAAACTGTTTGATTGGTGCGCGCAGCGTGGCGAGAAACGCGGCGAGTTCGACGATCTTGATCGAGACGCTCACGCCGCGCGCGCGCAGGTCGGCTTGAATGAGTTGCTCGGCGGCCTGATCGCCGCTGCCAACGCTGAGCAGCGAGAGAGAAAGCGGAATACCGTCGCGCATTCGCTGACCCCTCGGATTGCGACGCCATCCGGCCTGATCGAGCAACACGTCCGCAGCGTTGGTGTCCACCGTGGATGCGGTTGCCGTCGGAAACGGCAAGCCCGGAGGAATCGCGCCGCCAGCGGGCACCGCGAAGCCAGCCACGGCCGCCCGGACGATTCGCTGTCGATCAATGGACTGCGCGATCGCGCGACGTACTCGGGCATCATTCAGCGGCGCGCGCGTTGTGTTGAACGCCAGCACGGTGGAGAACAGCGAGGGCGGCGTGATGAGCGTGAGGGTGGGATCGCGCATCACGAGCGCGGCCATTGTTGGTGAAACGCCAGCGACGTCCAGTTCGCCGCTGACCAGACCGGCAAACTTTGTTGACGCCTCGTCGACGACCGCGACGACGACCTGCTGCAATTTGGGCGGGCCGCCCATCGCGACCGGAAAAGATTCATTCCGTACAAAGCGCCACCGCCGACCCGCCGTTCGGTCGAGGAAGCGGAAGGGTCCATTGCCATTGGGCGCTCGGGAGAATTGATGCGCGCGCCACCGATCGCGGGGCACGGTGTCGAGCAAATGCGCAGGAACGAGGGGTAGTTCCGCCAGCACTGTCGGAATGGCCAACGTGGGTGTGCTGAAATACAGGCGCGCGATGGTGTCGTTTTGGGCGACGACGGAGTCGATGCCGACGAGCTCACCCGCTCTCGGCGATCCTAAACGCGCGTCTTTTGCCGCATCGATCGTGAACACTACGTCGCGCGCCGATGTTGGTGTCCCGTCGTGCCAGCGGAGTGATGGCTCGAGTACGAACGTGACATCACGATGTGTCGAATCCCATGTCCAGCGGCGAGCATAGTAGGGTATGGGCTGCAGCAGTGAATCCAACCGGACCAGGGTGACGAACAGGGCGTGTCGCTGCAGCTGTCTGGTGAGCGGATGAATCGTGACAAGCGGATTGCCAGATTCGAGGTCGGTGCCGGATGCCATGACAACCGTTTGCGGTGCACGCGAGGGTGCTGCACATGCCACGAGCGCCAACAGGATCGCCGCACCCCACCGCGATACGACGTGACCCGTTCGCCAGACCGATAACGTTGCATGGGTTGACGCCATCCGCCCACGCGGCATCATCCTCGCGTGCACCGATTCTTCCTGCGCCTCGCCGACGCGCTCGTCTTGCTCTGGCTCGTCACGTCGTTGACCTTCGCGCTCCTTCACTTGGCGCCTGGTGATCCGGCGTCCTTTCTGATTTCGCCCACCGCAACAGCGGCCGACGCCGAACGCGTGCGAGCATCACTCGGACTCACCGCCCCGCTGCCGGTGCAATATGGGCGGTGGATAGCAGCAACGCTGCGCGGTGATCTTGGGGAGAGTATCGCCCTCGCGCGACCCGTGCGCGCTGTGATCCGTGATGCGCTTCCCGTGTCGCTCTTTCTTGGCGGGTGCTCGCTCGTTCTGAGCTTTGCCGCTGGGATATTCGTGGGCGGTGTGCAAGCGCTGCGCGCATCTCGGCGTGCCGACGTGATACTCACCGTGGTGACGACCACTGTTTTTGCGGCGCCCAGCTTTTGGCTCGCGCTCGCATTGGTAGCGATGGCCACGTCGGGCGCTGCGTGGCTCGGCCTGCCGTCCTGGATGCGCTTACCGGCATTTGGCATGCACGATCCTGCTGCGTTGACCACCGAGGCCGGCGCCTGGCGCGACTTTGCCCGACACTCCGTCCTGCCGCTGCTGGTGCTGTCGGTTCCAGGAGCGGCTGGTGTGGCGCGTTATGCACGCACCGCCCTGTTAAGTGCGAATGGGCAGCCGTTTGTGCGTGCGGCGTTGGCGCGCGGCGTTCCGCGCAGTGGCGTGGAACTGCGCTATGTGCTGCGCTTGGCGTGGACGCCTCTCGTGGTGTTGCTGGGACTGACGATGCCCGGGCTGATTGCTGGTTCGGTGTTCGTTGAGCAGGTGTTTGCGTGGCCCGGACTCGGCCGTGTGATGCTTTCGTCGATTGCGGCGCGTGATTATCCGGTGGTGTTAGCCCTGACGCTCGTCTACGCGTCCGCCGTGATCGTCTCGAATCTGATTGCGGACGTGGCCATCGAGCGACTCGACCCGCGTCGTCGCGCATGACCAAGGCTTCGGACCTACGCCCTCTGCTGCGCGATGCTCGGCTCCGTTACGGCGGCGGCATGCTCGCACTGTTGGTGATCCTGTCTATTGTTGTGCCGCTGCTCAGTACGCGCGATCCGCGCGAGATTGGCGATGTGCTGGCGACACGACTGGTTGCCCCGTTGGCGCACGATGCGCACGGCGATCGCCACTGGCTGGGAACCGACGCGTTTGGTCGTGACATTGCCGTCCGCCTCTGGTTGGCGGCGCGTCTGTCGCTCGGCGTTGGGTTACTCGGATCACTTCTCGCGGCGGTAATCGGCATCGCGCTGGGTGCGATCGCTGCATGGCGCGGTGGCTGGGTCGAACGCGTGATTCTTGCCACGAGTGATGCACTGTTGGCCATTCCGCGGTTGGTGCTGTTGCTCGTGATTTCGTCCTTGTGGGGACCGGGTCTGGCGGTCGTGATTGGCGTGCTCGCGCTGACCGGATGGATGTCGGTCATGCGACTGGTGCGCGCCGATATTCTCGGCGTGCAGCGATCGCCTTTCGTTGAAGCATCGCTTGCGCTCGGTATTGGCAAATGGCGTGTGTTGTGGCGCCATGTGTTGCCCAATGCCCTCGGAAGCGCAACAGTGGCGGTCACCCTCGGTGTCGGGAATGCCATCGTGCTGGAGAGCGGACTGTCCTTTCTCGGACTCGGCGTGCAACCACCGGCGGCGAGCTGGGGGAACATGATTGCCGGCGGACGCGAATGGTTACTGATCGCGCCGTGGATCGCGCTTTCGCCTGGCGTGTTGCTGATCGCGACCGTCGTGGCCTGCTCTCTCGTCGGCGACGCGCTCAACTCGGCGCGCGATGCACGAGGTATGTAATCACCGCGCGTGCACCGGCCTCGAACACAATCGAACGCTGCAGCACGGTTGGCGCACTCATAGGTGTCTGGTCCATTCGGCAGCGCGTGACAACCCACGGTCCGTCGTCGGGCATGGTCCACGCTCCACGCGTCGCTTCGTTGCGCACGTTGACCGCGCGGAGGACCAGCGCGTCACCCTCGGTGCTGACCGTCACGCATGACGGCTGCAATCCGTCGCCACTGAGTGCCGGACCACTCAGCCATTGCACCGACCCGGCATAGTCGCGCCATGTCTCTCCCGTTAACGGAAGCAGGAATGCGTCACAGGCGTCCTCGATGTGTTGCAGCACCGCGTTGTCCCACGCCGCATGAGGCATGACGGCAACGCTGGCGCGAAATGCACCCAGTGATTGCGCTCGCGGTATCGCGCTTGGCCAGCCTGCGTGACCGGGACGCTCCGGTAAGTCGTGACGCGACAGCTCAGCGATCGCTCGCACGAGCGTGATCGCCATCGTATTGTCGTTGACCTCGGCTTCAGCTAGTCCGTCCGAGAGGAGTGCCGCGCCACCTACAGTGGCCGAGACGCTCAGCCAACGATGCATCGGCATGGTGGACGGCGCCGCCTCCGTGATTGGCGATGGCGATGTCATGTGCGCGAGTTCATGCCGCGTCTGATCCTCAGGTCGCGCATGGAGGACGCGCGACCTGTTCACCGGGCCAAAGGCGGCGTCCGCCCACACGACTTCTGCACGCACATCAGTGTGCCAACACATACGCAGCCGATGATCGCGTCGATGGTTGACTCCGCGAATGTCACAGCGGACGTACGGGGACTCGGCGTCCAGCGTCAAGGTGGTTTGCACCCGCACCGATTTGGATGTCGAATCGCGAGGCACGCGTGCTGGGCGCGCGCCCAGCGACTCAACATCGGACGGCACGGTGACACTCCGAGACGATGGGAGTTCCCATGACAGACGAATCGCCGCGCGCAGCGGACCACGCGCGACCACACGCGCACCGACCAACCGTAACGCTGTCGGCGTGCCACACAGTGAAGGGGTGTAGCTGTCTCCGACATCCATGGTGCTATCGAGTGAGAGCGCGTTGCGCCACGTTCGACCGGCGAGGCTGATCGAGACTCGGCGCCCAATCACTGCAACCTGCAGGATGCCGTTGTCGAGCGTCCGGCGGCGGCCTGCCGAATTCGCCACGACGGGACGAGGCGACACCGCCTCTTGCGATGATGTCTGCCTCGCTGCATAGACGGGCAGCACCCGTACGCCGAACGCGGGTATCGCAGCTGTCTCTGGGATCCACACTAACGCACTTTCTACACGGACGGCGTCATCGTCTGGATAGTGCTGAGGAGATTCAAGGCGCTCGTGACGGATGCGCGTGCCGAGGTGTTGGGTGAGCAGTGCGTTGACTTTCGCTAGAGGCTCCGCACGCGTGTTTGGATACGCCTGTCCTGCGCTCTCGGGGCCAACTCGCACGTCGCCGATGCGCGTGAGGAGTCGTACTTCCGCAAGTCCAGCACGAGCGCTCGCGGTGCGATTGCGCACGATCACCTGATGACCGTGCGCGTCGCCCCGCGATCGCGCTACGACAACGTCGTGTGCAAGTGCAAGCTGGAGCATCGCCTGACGCAATCCGTGAATCTGTTCGCGCACCGATTCTTGTCGCACGTCCATGGCTCGCGCCACCGCATCAATGGAGCATCCGCACAAGGTATCATGCGGGTGCGTGCGCAGCAGTGTTTCCCACGCGTGCGCGAGTAGCGCGGGAGCGTGCGCGAGGGTGATGCGTCCGTCCGACACGAAGTCCAGCGACGACGATCGCCGTTGCAACCACGCCAAGGCGAGCCACGGTTCGACGTCGCGCAGCAAGGCACGCTCCAGATGCGCATTGCGGCGCTTCTGAGCGGCGCGCATTGCGAATGTGCCCTGCAACGTCCATGTGTAGCCGTACGAGTCACGCAACTCACCGTCAAGCTCCGGCAGCCGGTCCTGCTCGACAACGGCGTGTAGCTCGCGCGCGAACTGCGACAGGGATCCGTGAACGACGTTTACATGGTCGCGCGCGGCGCTCCAGGCGAGTCGTGCAATTCGATCTGCTGTTTGCGGCTGTGGCGCGTGGTGATCGGCACCATTGAGCAGCAGCATCAGTCCCGTTCGATTGCGCGCCGACAGCACCGCGTGCATTCGCTGCCAACGGAAACGTGATGCGGCGACCTCACCAGGTAAACTGCTGCCAAACTCATAGCCGTCGGGCGGCAAGTGATGCACCAGCACGCACGATTCGTCCGCACCTCGCCACCGCATCGTATCAGTGGCCGGATCACTGCGCCCGCCGAGTCCACGCCACAGGATTGCCACATCAAGTCCGAATCCCTGCGCGATGGTCGGCAACGCCGCCGGGTGGCCGAACGTGTCGGGGCAATACGCCACGGAGAGAGGCGTGCCGCCGAGTCGACGCAGCACGCGCCGCCCGGCTTCAAGATTGCGCACGATCGCTTCGCCAGACGGCAGCAGGTTGTCGGCCAGCACGTACCACGGTCCCGCTTCCAACCGCCCTGCGGCGAGGTGCGCGTGCAACGTTGCGGCGCGTTCCGGGCGCACCGTGAGGTAGTCCTGCAGAAGAATGGCTTGCCCGTCAAGCAGGAACGATCCTTCAGATGGAGGCCGCTCTAACAAGCCGTCAATGAGCGGTACGAGTCGCTGCAGGAAGCGCGCCGCCGTGTGATACCACTCCCGGTCCCAATGAGTGTGCGACACCACGATGAGTCGTCGCTCGGTCACCGAACCCGCCGTTCGAACCTGAAGGTGTCACGCATGCGCCCAAGCTACCCTGGCAGACGAGACCGTCGCCACCATCTCGCTCGGGGGAGCCGTTGACCCACGAAGTGTTGCCGTCGACCTTTCGCGTTCGCCTCCTCACCACTCGACCAACCGCCATTGCAACTGCTCTCTGAGCTATTTCATCGTCTGCGCGATCTTCCGGCGCTCGTCCAATGGGCCGGTTACCTTGGGCTGACCCTCATTATCTTCGCCGAAACGGGGTTGCTGGCTGGTTTCTTCCTTCCCGGTGATTCGTTGCTGGTAACAGCCGGACTGCTCGCTTCCCAACCAAACTTCGGTCTCAACGTCTGGAAGCTCGGCGCGATCCTGACGGTCGCGGCGATTGCTGGCGACAACTTCGGCTACCAGATCGGACGTGCCACCGGCCCGCGCATCTTCACGCGCGACAACAGTCTGCTGTTTAACAAGAAACATTTGTTGCGCTCGCAAGCGTTTTACGAGAAGCACGGTGGCAAGACCATTGTGTTCGCGCGCTTCATGCCCATCGTGCGAACGTTTGCCCCCGTCGTCGCTGGCGTCGGCCGCATGCGGTATCGTTCTTTTCTCTTTTATAGCGTTGTGGGCGGATTTGCGTGGATCTGGAGCATGCTGCTGCTCGGCTTTCTGCTGGGGCGCACTGTGCCCGGCGTGGCGCAGCATATCGAAAAGGTCATTCTCCTCGTGATCTTCCTGTCCATTTCACCTGGTATCATCGGCTGGTGGCGCGAACGAGCGGCCACCAAGCGTAGTACTGCTCACCCGTAGTCCGTTCGACGCACGTTGTCCGCGACGCACGGTTGGCGTTGCATCACTCCGGTCCACGAGAACCACCATGGCACACACGCTTCCACCGCTGCCGTATTCCCCTGATTCGCTCGAGCCGCATGTCGACGCACAAACCATGCAGATCCATCACGGCAAGCATCATCAAGCTTACGTGACGAATCTCAATGCGGCCATCGACAAGGCCCCTGAACTTGGCGCCTGGTCCGTTGACGATCTATGTCGCCGCATCACCGACGTCCCGGAAGGCGTGCGAACGGCCGTACGCAACAACGGCGGTGGACACTGGAATCACTCGCTCTTTTGGCAGTTAATGTCGCCGAACGGAGGCGGCGAGCCAGCGGGAGCACTGGCCAGTGCGATCGCGTCGTCGTTTGGTTCCTTTGGCACGTTCAAAGAACAGCTACAAGCGGCCGGCGTCGGACGGTTCGGCTCAGGCTGGGCGTGGCTCGTCGCCGACGGCCAGGCGCTGTCGATTGTCAGCACGCCGAATCAGGACAATCCGCTGATGGACGGCAAACATGCGATTCTTGGCGTCGACGTGTGGGAGCACGCGTACTACCTCAAGTATCAAAATCGCCGGGCAGATTACCTGGCAGCGTGGTGGAACGTGGTCAATTGGACGGAAGTCTCACAACGATTTCAGGCAGCGAAGTAGCAAGAGACTTGCATAGCGCAAAGGGTCCGGCATACAACAGCCGGGCCCTTTCGCATTGACGTTGCAGCACACGAGCACAACAGACTCGCCGAAGCGCGCTTAACCTCGCAGGAGCGAGGGTAGCATTCCGATCACAGCAACAATCGCGAAACGAATGAGTGCGGCGATGAAGCCCGTTGAGCGCGGCACGCGTGCTATCGTTGCCACACCGATGGCAGTGAGCACGATCGTCCAAATGCCGAAGACATCCAGACTGCCGAGCAGCGAACGTAACACATCCGGCGACGTCACCGGATCGAGAAAGCGCGCCGGACCGAGCGACGCCTGCGTCACACCGCGTATGGTGGTGGCATCGGTGAGCGCACCTTGCACGGCCGTTGCCACGTACCCGAGTATCGCCGGCGTGAAGGCCCACGAGGCGATGGTCGCCGACTGACCGAAATTGAGGCGAGCGCCAACAGCGCGCGCTCCTATCCACGTGGCCAGCCCGCCAAAGATGGCGACAAGCCACGGCAAAATGACTGGTCCAACCATTGCGCCGACGCCGGCGACCTTTCGGGACATCGCCAGCGCACCTTCGGGCACTGCTTGTCCACTTTCAGCCGCTTTCGCCATCCCGCGCTCGAATTCGGCCTCAAAGTACGGACTGACGAGGTTGCGGAGTGCGAGCACCAGCACAGCAAAAATGACCGACTGCAGCAGCGCCGGGCGAACAAAGCCGGCCTGACGCACGCGCTCAAACAGTGTCGACGGACTGACCAATACGTCGATCAGATCCTCGAACGGTCCCGTCTTCTTGCCACCCATAGATGCATCCTGCGGAATCGACACAGATCCTCCGATGAGAAGCTCTCGTCAGCGCGCTGCCTCACCTTCGAGATAGGTGTAACCTTCCAGTCCCCCAACGTAGTCAGCGATGAACGCATTCGCCTCTTCGCGGGTGAGCGACGTCGTTGCGTTCACCTTACGCCGAAATGTTGCCAGAAGTTGCGACGCCCCAAACTGCACGTAGTTCAACACCTCGGTCACCGTGTCCCCTTCGACCAGATCGGTAATCTCATACGTGCCCTGGTCATTCAAGCGCACGTGCACCGCATTGGTATCACCAAAGAGGTTATGCAGATCGCCGAGGATCTCCTGATACGCACCAGTCAGGAAGATGCCGAGGATATAGTCTTCGCCATCGCGAAACTCGTGCAGTTCGAGGCTCGGGCGCCCCTTCTTGTCGCCAACAAAACGGTCAATCTTGCCATCAGAGTCGCACGTCACGTCTTGCAGTGTGCCGCGCCGTACCGGTTCCTCGAGCAACCGGTGGATGGGCATGATGGGAAAGAGTTGATCGATCGCCCAACTGTCCGGCAGCGACTGAAACAACGAGAAGTTGCAGAAGTAGCGATCCACGAGCGCGGCCTCGACTTCCGGCAAGATGTCTGCGTAACGGTCGGTGTCGGCGAGGGCAATGCGATACGTCGCGTTCATGGTGGCGAGCCAAAGCACTTCCGCCTTTGCCAACCCTCGCAGGTCAAGCACGCCGCTATTGAAGTACTGGCGCGCGCGATCCTTGTCGAACGATGCATCGTGGAATACTTCGAGCACCTTGCGCGGTTTGGCGCCGCGTTCCGTCAGCGTGCGCCAGTCCTCATACATCTCATGCAGGAGCGAGTGATCGTCATCGTCGAGCGCGGGTATCGGTTGCTCGGCCTGCGACTCAACGTCGATGACTTTCACCAACAACAGCGCGTGGTGTGCAGTGAGTGCGCGGCCCGATTCGCTAATGATATGCGGCATCGGCAATTCGGCCTCGCGACACGCTTCGGCGATTGTGTAAATCACGTCGTTGGCGTACTCCTGCGGTGTGTAGTTAACGCTGGCATTGTTGGTCGAGCAAGTGCCGTCGTAGTCAATACCGAGTCCACCACCGACATCTACGTGTGTGATGTCGACCCCCATGTTACGCAGCTCGCTGTAATAGCGCGCCACTTCTGCGAGGCCCGACTTGATGAAACGAATGTCGGTGATCTGACTGCCGAGGTGGAAGTGAATCAGCTTCAGGATATCGATGCGCTGTTCGGCGTGCAGGCGGTCAATCAGCTTCACCAGTTCGGCTGAACTGA
>JAYSVL010000554.1:0-3400 GCA_043718595.1 Gemmatimonadaceae bacterium | reverse complement strand
ACGGCGGCACACCCGGATACCATGACATGCCGGAGTTTAGCGTCGACGCATCCGGTGGTGGATTTTCCGGTGGCGGAGGTGGCTCGGACTGGAGTGGCGGGCACAGCACCGACGGTCACGGCGACGGAGGGAGTGGTAGTGGCGGCGACAGCGGCAGTGATGGCGGTTCGGGCTGTTCGTCAGGATGTGGCGGCGGCGACTGACGGAATCGCATCGAAGACTTTGTCGTCAGCGATCGCGGTCATGCTGAACGTCAGCTGAATGTCCAGATGCTCGCGGATGCGCGCCGACATGGCGTCATCAAAAATGCGCAACACCAGCCGCAAGGTGGGCTCAAACGTGCGCGCATTGAGACCGACCTCAAGGTTCGTGAAGTCGTTGTTGACCACCGAGTACAACGCCTTCGCCCGCGTCACGCCAACCGCCTGCAGGACGCGTGGCAGGCGAGCATCACCAACATAGACGTCCACGCCGAGCGCACGGAAATGTTCGATCGTCGAGGCATCCTGATTCTGTTCGACCACAATCACTCGCTCACCACGTTCGAGCAGGCCTTCGACAACGAAATAGCCAAGCCGCCCGAGACCGCATACAATCACATGGTCGCGCAGCGTGTAGGTGCGACGACCGAGCGCCAGTTGCACACGTCGTTTGATAATGCCATCGACGGTCAGCGAAAAGATCATCCAGATGAAACACGTTGAGCACAGAATGAGACCGATGCCCATCAGTTTGCTGAACGTACTCGCATTGAGCAGGTTCACATCGCCGTAGCCAACCGTCGCGACTGTGACGGTCACGAAGTACAGCGCGTCAATCCACGAGAGATCCCGCGCGCTGTGAAAGTACGCCGTGGCCGCGATGAGCATGGTGGCAAAGCCAAGGCTCAGCCTTGTGATCAGTGAATCCGTGGCATGGGCCACCGGTGCATCGGCGATGCGCATCGGGCGGTATCGCAGCGCGTGCGTCAATGATGTATCCAGCGCATCGACAAAGGCTGGCGCGGCAATACGCGCCGGATTCAAAACGCGGACGTTCGGATTGGCCGCCTGTAAGTGTGGCGCGATGTTCTCGTTAAAGAGCGAGACCACCACAGGCAGCCGAGGTGCGAGCGAGAGCAGCGCGAGCAAGAACTCCAGATTGACGTCATCCCGGTCATCGACGAGATACGCCGCCGCAATACGATGCACGTCGGCGTCGCGCACCAGCTCCACGATCGCGTCAAAGGTTGGCGCGGTGGCGGCACTTGCCTGGCCCGTCGTCCGCGCCAGCGAGACGACGTCGCACCCGTCACGAACGGCGCGTGCACGAATGCGGCGCGCCAGATGCCCCGAGCCGACAAGGATAATGCGAAGAGAAATGGTCTGAACCGGAGAGGGGTGCGTTGTGCAAGGTTCGCGCATGCCAAACTACGCGTCCGCAGGACGGATCACCCGCAAAGACGAATGACACCACTTGACTAATTATTAGTCTAACCTAAGTTTACAAGTAGCACACACTAAACATGGTCACGTTGCCATGGCCGGTTCAGACTTTCACTTGGAGTTGCAAAGTGCTTCGAGTGCCAAAAGCGGTCATCGTTGCGGGTTTGATCGCCGTCGCTGCCTCGTGCGGCGATCCATTCCTTCCCGGCGCGCCCGAGGACTTGAGCACACTGGCCGGCCCGATCGACGGGTTGTCCGCGAGCCAGAGCGCCGCGCATGCTCAGGGCGACGCCGAGTTCGCTCGCCACTTCGCCCCCGCCGATGGACTGGGTCCGCTGTTCGTTGCGACGTCCTGCGAATCCTGCCACGTGGGCGACGGCAAGGGACACCCGCTCTTCGACATCACGCGCTTCGGCCGACCAGCGCCGGGTTCGTTCGATCCGATGCGCGACGAAGGTGGACCACAACTGCAGAACCGTGCGATCCTCGGCTATCTCGCAGAAATAGTTCCTGCTGGCGCCACGGCCACCGCACGTTTCACCGCACCCGCGGTCACCGGGCTGGGGTTTCTTGAAGCGATCGAGGATGCGACGATTCGCGCGCTGGCTGACCCCACCGACGCGAACCGCGATGGCATCTCTGGACGACTCTCGCTGGTCGATTCGACGGACTTCATCGCCGACATCGCCTCGGTTTCCACGATTGCGGCCGGTGCGGCGACCACGCGTCACGTACCGATCGATGGCAAGTACGTCGGGCGCTTCGGCAAAAAAGCGCGCACCATCAACCTGCTGCACCAGTCCGTGTTCGCGTACTCGGAGGACATGGGCATCACGAGTGACCACATTCCGCGCGACCTCTACAACCGGCAGATCGGCGCACAGGGCGGCGACGGTGTCGCCGATCCAGAACTGTCCAGCAGTGTATTGAACGCCGTCGTGTTCTACCTGCGCACATTGCGCGCACCACCGCGACGTGATGCCGACTCGCCGATCGTGCGCGAAGGCGCGCAACTGTTTATACAGGTGGGTTGTGCCGCATGCCACACCGTCGCGTTGCGCACCGGACGGTCGGATGTGCCGCAACTCAGCAACGTCGACATCTCGCCATTCACTGATCTGCTGCTTCATGACATGGGACCGGAGCTCGACGATGGTTACACGGAGGGTGATGCCGCTCCATCGGAGTGGCGGACCGCACCACTCTGGGGCCTTGGGCTTGCTGAGCGTTCACAGGGTGGCAGTGCCCACTACCTCCATGATGGTCGCGCGAAAACACTCCCCGATGCCATTCGCTATCACGGCGGCGAAGGTGCGCGCAGCCGCACCGCATACAACGCGCTCACACCAACGCAGCAAGCACGGCTGCTCGACTACCTCCGGTCGTTGTGAGACACATGTCTGTGCCACAGAGTCGTCGACGATTCCTGCAGCAACTCGAAGTGCTCACCGGCAGCATCGTGTGCGGCGCCGTGCCCAGCGTACTCGGCGCGTGCGCGTCGCGCATCCGCTACGTGACGCCATCTGTCCTGGGAGATCGCCTTGCTGTGCCGGCGGTCGCTGTCGCGGCCGCGGGGTTGCTGGTCGAAGTTCCTGGCGCCGACCTACCGATCTATCTGCGACGTCACAACAGTGGCGACTTCACGGCAGTGTCAACGCGGTGCATGCATCGGGGATGTCAGGTGGAGCCAACGACGGACAAGCTGGTCTGTCCATGCCACGGCAGCGAATACACGTTTGCTGGCGATGTGATACAGGGGCCAACCGAACGTGCGCTCACACGCCATCGCGTGACCAGTGATCGCGACACGGTTTACATCCACGTCACATCCGAGCGAACACCGTGACCGTCTATTTGCGCGGCGTCGCGTCGCGCGTGGCGCGGAGCGGACTCGTTGCGCTCTGCATCATCGCTGCGTCATCGCGAACTGCAGCGGCACAGGTTGATACGCTGCGCGCCGACAGTACGAGACGCGC
>JAYSVL010000553.1:0-10467 GCA_043718595.1 Gemmatimonadaceae bacterium | reverse complement strand
CTGACCAGCGCTCAACGATGACACCACACCAGTCGCCGACACCGTCGCGACCGCAAGATTGCTTGATCGCCAGACGACGGTGCGGGCGATTGGACTATCGGCCACCACCTCGGCGACGAGTTGCTCCTGGGCGCCGGTAAACGAGGTCAGTGTAGCTGGTGTAATGCTCACCGAACGCACACTCGGCGCCACCGTGACGACGGCCGTACCGCGACGGAGTGAGTCCGCCGTGGCCGTTGCGGTGATGGTCGCACGGCCAAGCGTCAGCCCAGTCACGACGCCAATCGCCGATACCGTTGCGACGGTTGCATCGCTCGTACTCCAGCGCACGGTCGTCGGCAGGCCATTCTCAATCACCACCGTGGCGCGCAGCGTCGTTTGTCGCTGTACACCGATATTGACCGCCGTCGGTGCAATAGTGACCGAGCGAGCTGGCAGGACGGTAAGCAGCACTTCCGCCTGCGCGCGCGGGTCGGCAATCGAGCTGACCTTGATGATGGTCGTTCCCGTGCGGAGCGCGGTCACGGTGCCCGCGTTGCTGACGGTGGCGACGGAGGCATTCGCACTGCTCCACGCCAGCGCACGCGACTGCAGCGAGTCCACCTCCACCTGTGCCGGAATCGTCTTGGTATCACCCACCCACATTGTAATCGCCGCCAGATCAGGTGCGAGCGATACGGTGCGGGCGCGCGTGACGGTGACCACAACGGTTGCCGTGACATTCGGATTGGCGACCGAACGCACCAGCACATTGGTGGTGCCGACGCTTACACCCGTCACCACGCCTGACGCGTTCACTGTTGCCACCGACGGATTGAGCGCCGACCACTGCACGCCGGTCGATACACCTGGATCACCCTGCACTGTGACCGTAACCAGCAGCAGATCACCGGCGCGAACGCTGAGCGACGCTGGCGTGACGGTCAGTGAGCGCACGCCGAGCACACGAACATGCACAGCAGACGACGCCTTTCCCGCAGTCGCGCGAATCTGTGTCTCGCCTGCTGCGCGCGCCACCACGTACGCGACGGCGCCATTCGACGTCACCTCGGCCACGGCCGGGTTGTCGCTGCTCCAGACAATGCTGGCAGCGGGAATGGTTCGGCCGAGTGCGTCGCGAATGGTCGCGCTGATGGTTTCGGTCACGCCAATTCCGCTGATCGCGATCGGCGTCACTGGCAAGTCAACCAGTGTCGGCGTGTTGCTGCCCGGCGGTGGCGCGGCGTCAGGAATTGTGACACCATCACTGACGCCACCGCATGCGGCCAGCATCAGCGCCGCGATGATCTGTGCGGCGTTTCGGCGAAACCGTGAGGCAAGAACGTCGAGCGGCATGAAACCTCAACGACCAGTGATCAACGCCGGTCTGCAGATGAAACGGGACCATCGGGCGTGATGCAGCGTGTGTGCGCTGCAGCGTGGCGCAGGATGCGCTGCCCTCCGTGCCCATGACGCCCGGTTGCATTCGGCGATCGTCACGATGCGGGTACGCACTGTTCTCGCCTGCGCGCGATTGCCCGCTGCGTAACAGCACCCATTCTCGTGCCGAACAAACGCGGGGCCGATCCCCAGTGGAATCGGCCCCGCGCTACACGCCAAGTGTCGTCAAGCAAGTCCTACGATGTGGCGCGTCTCGTCACCACACCCGGTGCGGACTGCAATCGCAAATACGTGTTGACTACTTGTCGCCGGCTTTGCGAATACGCGCCGACGTTTTCAAGCCACTCGCGCTGAGCACATGCACCATCGCCGTGCCGCTGCGCGTTGCATCGGCCGCGGAGGTCGCGGTGATCATCGCTGAACCGCCACCAACGGCCGTCACCAGTCCAGACGATGACACGGTCGCGACCGTTGTATCGCTGCTGCTCCAGCTCACGTCCGTGCTGTTGCCAGCTTCGATCACGACCGTAGCCGCCAGCTGCAACTCGGCACCTGCGGCCAGCGTTGCCGTGTCCGGTGCCACGGTCACACTGCGTGCTGGCAACACCGTCAACACCATCTCGGCGCTGGCACGCGGATCCGCCGCAGAACGTGCACGGATGATTGCGGTGCCGGTGCTGGTCGCCGTAATGACACCGCTCTCGCTAATCGTCGCGACGGACGGATTCTCGCTCGTCCACACGATGTCGTGCGACTCGAATTCGTCGACGTCAACGTTCACCGACAACGACCGTGCGTCGCCGGCCCAGAGCGTCAACGCCGAGCCGCCGGGCGCAAACGATACCGTGCGCGCGGGATTGACCGTGATCGTCGCCGTAGCAGCAATGCGCGAATCTGCCTTGGAGCTGACACGCACCGTCGTCGTACCGGCGCGAATACCAGACACCACACCACTGGCATCAACGGTCGCGACGGATGGATTCGCTGCCGTGAACTGCAGGTCCATCTTCGTGTTGACGTCGGCATCAATCAAAGCGCCGAGCAACTGCACATCGCCAGCGCGGAGGGCCACCGTACTCTGTACGAGCGACACGCTGCGCACGCCGAGCACGCGCACTTCCAGATCTTTCGTCAACGCGCCGTACGAGACATGAATGATCGTCACGCCGGCGGCGCGACCTGTCACCTTGCCAGCCGCTCCATTGGCACTGACTTCGGCGATGTTCGGGTTGTCGCTCTTCCATGAAAGCTGACCTGACACAGCATTGCCATCCGCGTCGCGGAGGGACACGGCGATGTCGGCTGCGGCGCCGATAGAGTCGAGGGCGATGCCGTTCGTGCTCAGTTCGAGTCGCGACGGTGCACCGGGACCGGTCGGCGTGGTGACGCTGTCTGATGTGGCGGAACATGCGGCGAGCAGCACAATGGCGAAGGACCGGGCGGCTGCCGAAACAATCGTACGATGTGAGACAAACGAAAAGGCGGAAGACATGCGGACTCCTGACATTTGGCGGTGGTAGTGAGAGACGCGTGTAGACGATTGTCGGCATTCCGCACCCCGGCCTGAAGTCACCAGCGGGAGTTGGCGCAACGCGTGCGATTCGACTGTCGTGTGCAGGACGCCGCTCGTCGTCCTCCGTCCGTCGTCACAGGGGCTGCATCTGTTCTGATGTGCAACACCGTTCCCGCTTTGTGACAGTTGATGGCGTGACCAACGTGTTGCAGACGCACAAAGGGCCGGACTTCGCGCTGAAGTCCGGCCCTTCGTCCAGCGAGCATGCGATGTTATCGCTGCTTGCCCTTTCGTGTACGTCGCTCCAGTCCGTCCGGCAACGGTCCGTGCGCCGCTCCACTCCGCAACGCAGCCGCTGACGGCTCAAGACTCCCACTGACGCGTGGCGACACCGTACTGCGCAACGCTACGCCGTTGCTTCCCGCTACGACCGTACTGTTGTAACCCACGGCAAACGCACCGCCCTGGGCGTTTGGTGCACCGGACACACTCCAGAGCAGGTCGGTCGTGTTGGTCACGATGCTCTGCCAGGTGCTGCCGTTAAAGCGCAGCAACGTGCCCAGGTCGCCGGTCACATACAGGTCGGAGAGTGTTGGCCCCCACACAGACGTCAGCGCGCGCGTCGTGCCCACCGACAGCGCCTGCCATGTGGCACCGTTGTAGCCAAAGGAGATCGCGCTCGCTCCGGTGACATCTGCGCCAACCGTGACCACGTTTGACGGCCCGTTTGTCCAGAGGCCGGCGAGGGTGCCGCTGGTGGGAGGGGCGTTGGACGTCCACGTGGTTCCGTTGAAGCGCAGGAACGTGCCGTTCTCGCCTGCGACGGAAATGTCGTTGGCCGAGGCGCCAAACACCGACCAGAGCGCAGCGGTCGTCGTGGTGACGACACTCCACGTGGTACCGTTGTACCGCAATACCTCGCCGGCTTCCGTGGTCGCGTACACGTTGGTGCCGCTCGTTCCCCACAACGCAAATACGGCGGACGTGGAGGGAAAGCTCATCGACGACCACGCGGTGCCATTCCAGCGGAGCATCACGCCAGCGTCACCACCGACGAACGCTTCACTCGCACTGGGCGCCCAGACCGCGTTGAGCGTGATCGTTGTTGGCGTCGTTTGCCGTGTCCACGTCGTGCCGTTCCAGCGATAGATGAAACCAAACTCGCCAACGGCCCATGCGTTGTTCGCGTCCGTCGTCCACACGTCGATCAGGTCGGGCACCAGGTTGTTTGTTTCCCATGCGCCGGTGGCGTTGCGCAACACACTGCCGCGCTGACCACTGGCGTACACCACGTTACCCGCGTCAACGGACACCGAAAGGAGCCGCGGTGCATACGGTGCGGTCACGCCGCTGAGCGTGTTGCCGTCCAGTTGCAGCAGGCCAGCATCGCTCGCCAGGTAGTAGCGTCCGTTGTTGGCGGTCGACGCGCTGATCGCATTCAAGTCCGCCGACGTGCCGTTGCTGCTGAGCAGGGACCACGTGTTGCCGTCGAAGCGCAGCAACGTGCCGAGTGTACCAACTGCAACCACATTCGTCGCGCTCGTACCGCTCACGCCATATAGCGTCTCGAGCGTGGGAACGGTGGCGCGCGTCCACGTGGTGCCGTTGAAACGCAGCGCAAGTCCAGCGCTACCGACTGCGTAGGCAACACCGTTGGTGGACCACACGCCGTTGATCGTGGTTGTCACGCCGGTTGGTGCGGTGGTCCATGTCGTCCCATTCAACCGTATCGCCGTTCCTCCAGCACCAACGGCAAAGGCGATCGTCCCGTTCTCCACCCACACCGACAGCAGGTCACGCGTGGTGCCGGATGTCATGGCCGTCCACGTTGTGCCGTTGTAGCGCTGGATGACGCCACCAGTGCCCACCGCGATGACGTTCGTGGCCGACGATGCATGCACGGCGAGAAACTTTGTATTAGCGAAAGCGCCAGTGAGACTGAGCGTCCACGCCGTGCCGTTCCAGCGATACACATCGCCGACAAAGTCCACCGCAAATGCGCTGGTGGTTCCGAGGCTCACGATCGACACAACATCATCGACCAATGGCCCAGAGAGTCGAGACGCTGTCCACGTCGTCGCGAGTCGTGGCGCAACAACGACGGTGACGGTGTCGCGTTTTGTCGGATCACCTTGCAGGGCCGCAGTAATGAGCGTTGACCCGTTGGCGATGCCCGAGACCAGTCCACTCGCACTCACCGACGCCACGTTGTTCGCACTCGAGGTCCAGGTCAGTCCCGTCGCCACGCCGGGATCGGCCGTGACAACCACAGACAACTGCGTGGAGGTGCCGGGGTTGATACCCACACTCCGCGGCGCAATGGCGACGCTGATCGTTCGCGCAGCAACGGTAATCGCTGCGGTTGCGCGTCGCGTCGTGTCGGCGGTCGACAGCACCGTGATGGTGCTCGTGCCGAGCGCAACGGCCGTAACCAGGCCTGTCGCATTCACGGTGGCAACCGTTGGCGTGCTGGAGCGATACGTCACCGTCGTTGCGATACCGGCATCCGCCGCCACGGTGGTCGTGAGCTGCTGCGTGTTGTTAATGAAGAGCGATGCCGAGGTGGGAGTCACCGTAACCGCGCTGACACTCGGCGCGACGGTGATGTTTGCACTGGCGCGGAGCGTCGTGTCGGCGACGGACACGGCGGTAATCGTCGTGGTACCAACGGTCACGCCCGTCACGACGCCGGTCGCCGACACCGTCGCAATTGCGGCCGCCGCAGTCCGCCACGTCACCGCGGTGCTCTGACCCGCCGGCAGCAGCACCACCGCCGTCAGCGGTGCCGTTTGCGCGCGCGGAATCGTGAGTGATGACGGCGTCACGGTCAGGCTGCGCGCGGCACTCACCGTCACGGTTGCTGCGGCGCTAAAGCGCGAGTCGGCCGTGGACGTCGCGCGCACCGTGGCCGTGCCAACACTCACGCCGGTGACAACACCCGCGGTACTGACCGTCGCGACGGCGGCATTGTCGGTGGTCCACGTCACCGTGGTGGCGAGGCCCGCATCCGCGTCCACCGTCGCTGACAACGGCTGTACATCGCCAACGCGTATCGGCACTGCGCTCGGCGTGACGAGCACCCCGCGCACGCCAAGCACTTTCACCGCGACGGTTGCGGTCGCCGATCCCGCGGATGCCAACACGGTGGTTGATCCCGTGGCGCGCGCAGTAATCGTCCCCGTACTGCCGGTGCCACTGACCGTGGCGACGGTCACGTTGGTGCTGGTCCACGTCACGCCGGCATCAAGCGTAGCGCCATCGGCGTCGAGCACAGTGGCGGTGACGGTCTGTGTTGCCCCGATCGCGGAGAGCGACACCGACGACGTGGAAAGCGTGATACTGGCTGGCGGATTGGGCTCGTTGCCCTTGCAACCGCCAAGCGAAGCAAGGAGTACACCGAGTCCCGCGAGACGCGCGAACGTACGGCGTGGCGGGGTGACAAGCGTGCGTGGCATCATGCCTCAGCTTACGGAGCGCGGCGACGTCATCGCCGCTGGGTTCAAAATCTCGTCGAGCTCGAGGCGCGTGAGCAGTCCGCGTTCGAGTACCAGCTCATACACACCACGACCGCTTTCGAGGGCAGTCTTGGCGATCTCTGTGCACACTTCGTATCCCAGTCGCGGAACAAGCGCTGTGACAATGCCGATCGAATGCTCGACGAACATGCGCATGCGATCGACATTCGCCGTGATCCCGGTCACGCATCGCTCACGCAACACACCACACGCGTTGCGCAACATGTCAATGCTGCGCAGCAGACGGTAGGCGATCACCGGCTCGAACGCATTAAGCTGCAGTTGCCCCGCCTCTGCCGCCATGGTCACGGTGACGTCGCCGCCGATCACATCGAAGCATACCTGATTGACCACTTCCGGAATGACGGGATTGACCTTCCCTGGCATGATCGACGACCCAGGCTGCATCGGCGGGAGATTAATCTCGCCAAACCCTGTGCGCGGCCCGGAGGACAACAGGCGCAGGTCATTGCAGATCTTGGACAGCTTGGTGGACGTGCGTTTGAGCACTCCCGACAGCTGAACAAATGCGCCAGTGTCGCTGGTCGCCTCCACCAGGTCAGGCGCGGTTAGCACCGGGACATTGGTGAGCGCAGCCAGACGCACCGCCACCATCGACGCGTAGCCGGGTGGCGCGTTGATGCCCGTGCCGATCGCGGTCGCGCCGAGGTTGATCTCGCGAATCAGCAACTGCGCCTCGGCCAAACGCTCCACATCTTCGCGTAACGTGTTCGCAAACGCGGTGAACTCCTGCCCAAGCGTCATGGGGACGGCGTCCTGCATCTGCGTGCGTCCCATCTTGAGCATAGACGCGAATTCCAGGCCTTTGTTAGCGAATGCGTCGGCCAGCAATGCCAACTCGGCGCTGAATCCGCTCAGACTTTTGTGCAGGGCGACTCTAATGGCCGTCGGGTAGACGTCGTTGGTGGACTGACTGAGGTTGACGTGATTGTGCGGCGAGATGCTCTCGTAATCGCCGCGCGGTTTGTTGAGCAACTCCAGCGCGCGATTGGCGATCACTTCGTTGGCGTTCATGTTGGTGCTTGTGCCCGCGCCGCCCTGAATGACGTCAACCAGAAAGTGCTCGTGGTGACGGCCGGCGCGTATTTCACGCGCGGCGCGGATGATCACATCGGCTTCGGTGTTGCCGAGCAGCCCGAGATCGCGATTCGTTTCTGCGGCGGCTTCTTTGACTGCGGCCAGCGATTCGAGCAAGACGGGGAATTCACGCAGCGGAATGCCGGTGATGGGGAAGTTCTCGAGCGCGCGCAGCGTCTGAATGCCATACAGTGCTTCGTACGGCACTTCGCGATCGCCAAGCAAGTCATGCTCGACACGCGTGCGATGTCCACCGAAGCCCAGCGTGCGCCCGCGTCCAACCAGCGTCGCATCGGCACGTCGCAGTCGCTGTGAGATCGCGCGCGCGGCACGGGCGACCAGCGCCGCATACAGCTGTGGCGCGTTTCGTGTGATGTCGTCGAGTTGCGGCTTGGTGAGAATGAGTGCGAGGCCGGGCATGATGACACGCGCCGTCGTCCCATGCGGTGAGTCGTCGAGCAGCAAGCCCTCGCCCACCGCCTCGCCAGCGCCGAGCGTCACCAGTCGGGTGCTGCGTCCGTCTGACGCTTTCTCGACCGCCACCGCTCCGTCAATCAGAATGGCGAAGCGTTGACGCGGTGCGCCCTCTTCAAAAATGGTCTCATCTTGCTCGAGATTGCGCGCGGTGACGTGCCTCGCCAGCGACCACAAGTGCGTGTCGGAAAAGCCTTCAAGAAAGATCGTTCTGCGGAGCATCTCCGCGATGTCGGCCGGCGTGGGCATGTCGTTGGGCAGGAAGTCGTGTATAGGCAGACACCTCATGCGCGGCTCAACCCCAACCGTCGGTGTCGAAGACGTGAGGTGAGGCGTCGCCGTGTTGCTGCTATCATATGTATAGTGTGGTCTGGAGCGGCGCTTTCGCCACAACCGCCTCCAGGCTGTATCCTCGCATCGCCCCGCATCGCCCCGCCCCGCCCGCATCGCCCGGCATCGCCCAAAAGCCCAAACCCCGAAAACCTGCTGCTGAGGAGCTACACCGTGACCGTTTCCCGTCGTGATTTCCTTGAGCGATCGGCTGCCCTTGCTGCGGCTGGTTTCATCCCCCGCCTGCCAGAAGCTGGTGGAATTGCCAGCGAGTTTGCCGCACTGGCACCTGCGGCCGCGCTTCGTGCCAGGCCGATCGTCGTGGCGTCCGCCAACGGCATTCGCGGCGTGAAGGTGGCCTATGACCGGATGGACCAGCGGAACGAGGACCCGCTTGATGCGGCCATCGCCGGTGTCAACATCCAGGAACTAGACCCCAACGATCAGTCGGTGGGCCTCGGCGGGTTACCAAACGAGGACGGCGTGGTGCAACTCGACGCCTCCTGTATGCACGGGCCAACGAAACGAGCGGGCTCGGTGGCCTGCATTGAGGATATCGCGACGCCGAGTTTAGTGGCCAAGGCGGTGATGGACTACACTGACCACATCATGCTCGTTGGTGCTGGTGCCAAGAAGTTTGCCCTGGCGATGGGCTTTAAGGAGCAGAACTTGCTCACCGACAAGAGTCGTCAGGACTGGATGCGCTGGAAGTCACGGTTGAACAAGGGCGACGCTTGGCTCGACCACGATGATGACATCAGGATCAAGTTCACGACTGGCACGATCAACATGAACGCGGTCAGTGCGGCCGGTGACATCGCCTCCGTGACGACCACCAGCGGCATGGCGTGGAAGGTGCCAGGTCGGATTGGCGATTCGCCGATTATTGGCGCCGGTCAATACTGCGATAACACAGTGGGTGCGGCGGGGAGCACCGGGCGTGGCGAGGCTAATATCAAGGTGTGTGGTGCATTTCTCGCGGTGGAGTTCATGCGACAGGGCATGACCCCGGAGCAGTCGTTGCTCAAAGTGGTGGAGCGGGTGATCGCGATGACGGAAAAGCGGTTGCTCGACGACAACGGCCGCCCGTACTTCGACCTCGACTTTTATGCGGTGACGAAGGACGGTCGTTTTGCCGGTTGCAGCGCCTACGAGGGCAGCCGATTTGCCGTGTGCGACGAAAAGGGTCCTCGGCTGGAGAAGAGTGCGTTCCTGTTTAAGGCAAGCGAGCGGCCGAAGCCTCGCTAAACTAAGCTCGCCGGAGAGCGGTCAGCGTGTCGCAGTCTAATGCAACTGTGAAAGTTACTAACGTTGACTTCGTGCCACAGGTATGTTTAGCCAAAGCTGCAATGCCACCGACGCCGGACTCGCAGCACTTGGGCGTATGATGTTACTCAGTAAGCAGTTAGTTAGGACGATAGAGATGCGGTCCGATTTGTGCTGTTAAGACGCCTGTGCCGTGTCGATGCTGACACGCCAGGCTTGCCGTCCCCCTTCTGTCCCCGCCCGATGAAGAAATCCCTCAGTGTCGCGCTTGCCCTCAGTTGCGCGGCTAGTGCCCAGATGTCGGCGCAGTCTGTTCAGGTGTTCGGGCAGGCCGTTGGAGCAAGTGTCGTGAACTTCAACGCGCTGGTGTTGGGCGCGGCCGGAACCGCGCTGTTCGCGGGCTTTCCTGGGGTGACCGTCTCCGCCGGCTGTTTCGTTGCGAACGCGTTCTCTTCCACAAATTTTGGCCCTGCGAACGCGGTGCAGGCGTCGAACACCGCAGCTGGCGGCGGTAGCTCGTGCGCCGGTTCCACCTTCAATGCGGTGACGCTCTCGTTCGCCACGCCACAGAACTACTTCGGACTGCTGGGCGTAACGAACTCGGCAGCCCAAGCTGGTCTCGGACTTATCACGCTCACCGGGACCAACGGCTCGGTGAATGGCGCAACCTCCACCTTCGGTGTCGGACCAGCCACGTTTGTCGGCTTCACCGATGCCACGGGATTCACCAGTGTCACGATCGCGGGTTCTGGCAACGGTGCCTTCGCTGTTGACGACATTAGCTTCAGAGCGGCGCTCGTCACGCCGGAACCGGCCAGCATGGTGCTCCTCGGCGCAGGCATGGCAGCAGTTGCAGCGTTCGCCCGCCGCAAACGCTCGGCGTAACCAGTT